>NZ_JAAHIG010000264.1:0-12751 GCF_010692305.1 Moorena sp. SIO4G3
TAAAGCAGTTACGCTGCATTGAATGGTTACCTGAGTTTCCATTAATTCATCTCCTTAACGGAGATTGTAACTGGGGCTAGCGCTATCGAGTTAAACCCGTTTTACATGTTTCCATTAATTCATCTCCTTAACGGAGATTGTAACCAGGAATCAGAGATTGAGTTAGGGCTAAGGACGATGGTTTCCATTAATTCATCTCCTTAACGGAGATTGTAACTCTATAGACTAATAATTGAGTTACACCACATCTCTAGCATTGTTTCCATTAATTCATCTCCTTAACGGAGATTGTAACCAACTACCAGACTCTTGGAAGGTACGAGACAAGTGTTTCCATTAATTCTTCTCCTTAACGGAGATTGTAACGAGTTAGAATGTCTTCAAACACATCAGACAAATCCAGTTTCCATTAATTCTTCTCCTTAACGGAGATTGTAACACAATTAATAATCAACTTTTAATTTTAATGCTTTTAGTTTCCATTAATTCTTCTCCTTAACGGAGATTGTAACTTAAAGGCTGTCAATCATTTAGTGGATTTCTATAGCTTGGTTTCCATTAATTCTTCTCCTTAACGGAGATTGTAACTCTCCCAGTACGACCAGGTTGCAGCCTGGGGCTTAGAGGGCGTTTCCATTAATTCTTCTCCTTAACGGAGATTGTAACCTGACTTACCCAATCCGAACCCTACTCCAGTAGCAGTTTCCATTAATTCTTCTCCTTAACGGAGATTGTAACATTAGTTAAGAGACTCCGAGCTGGGTTATGATGGTCGTTTCCATTAATTCTTCTCCTTAACGGAGATTGTAACGTTCATGTGTCGCTAAGTCATCCCAGTACTCATTATCGTTCGTTTCCATTAATTCTTCTCCTTAACGGAGATTGTAACTGGCCAGTTACGTTCGTCTCTTGGAAAGAAGAGCGTTTCCATTAATTCTTCTCCTTAACGGAGATTGTAACAAGAGAGCGTTACTTTGTCATTGGTATCCTCAAAGTTTCCATTAATTCTTCTCCTTAACGGAGATTGTAACTGGGCTTCGTGGACGCGCTCAAGTTCTTGCAATGAGTTTCCATTAATTCTTCTCCTTAACGGAGATTGTAACACCGAGTCATCCTAGATTCCTATGACGATTTCTTCTTTGTTTCCATTAATTCTTCTCCTTAACGGAGATTGTAACTTGGGATGAGTTCCGACCTTACCACTAGGGTCTTGGAGGTTTCCATTAATTCTTCTCCTTAACGGAGATTGTAACATGGTCGGCTTCCGAGAGGTGGGGAATGGAGTTTTCAAAGTTTCCATTAATTCTTCTCCTTAACGGAGATTGTAACTTAGATGGACAGCCAGGACAAGATGCGACTCAATTGTTTCCATTAATTCATCTCCTTAACGGAGATTGTAACGCTATTAATGCCGCCACTTTTGTTATGGGATTAAAGTTTACATTAATTCATCTCCTTAACGGAGATTGTAACAAACTGCTACCTTTCCCAAACAAACCCTGTCCGCAGTTTCCATTAATTCATCTCCTTAACGGAGATTGTAACCAATGTTTGAAAAATTAACTCCTCCAGCGATCGCAGGTTTCCATTAATTCATCTCCTTAACGGAGATTGTAACAATGGAGTAGACTACGCCGCACGAAAAACACTAGAAGAACGTTTCCATTAATTCATCTCCTTAACGGAGATTGTAACGCTAGATGAAGATGTATCAGTTAAATCAAATTTCTTAGGTTTCCATTAATTCATCTCCTTAACGGAGATTGTAACCCACTAGTTTTCTCCCATGGGGTCACGAGAAATTGATGTTTCCATTAATTCATCTCCTTAACGGAGATTGTAACCGTCAGTGGATGAGCGATCGCTTACTGACAACCCCGTTTCCATTAATTCATCTCCTTAACGGAGATTGTAACTGGGTACAGCCGTTGGATCCCCACTAGCCTGGCTGTTTCCATTAATTCATCTCCTTAACGGAGATTGTAACAATACAGCTCGTAATCAAAATCTTGTAGCTACCATTACGGTTTCCATTAATTCATCTCCTTAACGGAGATTGTAACGGGAATAGATTATGGCACCAGGTAGCAAAAGACCCCAGCAGTTTCCATTAATTCATCTCCTTAACGGAGATTGTAACTAATGGTGAGCTTCACCTGTTCTGTTGTCTCACCACGTTTCCATTAATTCATCTCCTTAACGGAGATTGTAACTTACGGTGAATGTAGTGAATTGGTACTCACGGTTATCGCGTTTCCATTAATTCATCTCCTTAACGGAGATTGTAACAGATCAGAAGCGTCAATAACTTTGTCGATGTCTGTTTGTTTCCATTAATTCATCTCCTTAACGGAGATTGTAACGTTACTCTCATTTCGACCCTGACACTAAAAGCTATCGTTTCCATTAATTCATCTCCTTAACGGAGATTGTAACGCTTAAGTCTAAGCTTGACCGAAGACTTTTGCAGGTTTCCATTAATTCATCTCCTTAACGGAGATTGTAACACACTAGTGCGTGAGACTTTATTAAGACGCACTAGGTTTCCATTAATTCATCTCCTTAACGGAGATTGTAACTCAATCGCTTCCTGATATGCCACTGTATCTGGTTTCCCGTTTCCATTAATTCATCTCCTTAACGGAGATTGTAACATGGTAGGGTACAACGAGCAGGTATACGGAGCACTGGTTTCCATTAATTCATCTCCTTAACGGAGATTGTAACGATTTGCGTTAACGGCGAAGACTATGTTTACAAACGTTTCCATTAATTCATCTCCTTAACGGAGATTGTAACTTGCGTGGCTGTAATGTCTTTAGTCCAAATTTTAATTTGTTTCCATTAATTCATCTCCTTAACGGAGATTGTAACTTTCTATTACCCATTAGGGCATTGGAATTCCATTAAAGACAAGTTTCCATTAATTCATCTCCTTAACGGAGATTGTAACAAATAGCTTTAAGACTAGCTCAGCCAAAGCTTCAAGTTTCCATTAATTCATCTCCTTAACGGAGATTGTAACACCCAAGTAATCCTGACCGAAGAAGATGACGATGAAGTTTCCATTAATTCATCTCCTTAACGGAGATTGTAACTTCGACGAAAAATTCTTCAAAGATATCCAACACTGTTTCCATTAATTCATCTCCTTAACGGAGATTGTAACTCACGGCCACCGCCCCCATCTAAGTAGTCTCCACCGTTTCCATTAATTCATCTCCTTAACGGAGATTGTAACTTGATTGTCTGATCTCTTTGCGCGGTTACTGTTCTGTTTCCATTAATTCATCTCCTTAACGGAGATTGTAACCATGCCCGTTGATGGCCTCAATCTTTTGACCCATCTGTTACTGTTCTGTTTCCATTAATTCATCTCCTTAACGGAGATTGTAACATGTAAAGCGTCGAGATATTGGCGCTGATGGTTATTACGTTTCCATTAATTCATCTCCTTAACGGAGATTGTAACGCTACTATGCGCTCAAAGACTGAATGGGTTATGGAAGTTTCCATTAATTCATCTCCTTAACGGAGATTGTAACATCTGAATGGTGATTACAATACTGTACAAATTCAGCTGGTTTCCATTAATTCATCTCCTTAACGGAGATTGTAACACTTGGAATTAGTGTTTAATAATTTCTATTCTTTAGGTTTCCATTAATTCATCTCCTTAACGGAGATTGTAACGGTGCGACCCCAGGATCTGCCGTAGCTGCTGAGAAGTAGTTTCCATTAATTCATCTCCTTAACGGAGATTGTAACTTGCAGCCGGTCAAAATAACTTCTTTTACTCAGAAGACGAGTTTCCATTAATTCATCTCCTTAACGGAGATTGTAACAACTTATGAGAATAATGTCTATTCCCAGAGCTTGCTGTTTCCATTAATTCATCTCCTTAACGGAGATTGTAACCTGAGATAGCT
The DNA here is from genome assembly GCF_010692305.1 of Moorena sp. SIO4G3. Lineage (NCBI taxonomy): Bacteria > Bacillati > Cyanobacteriota > Cyanophyceae > Coleofasciculales > Coleofasciculaceae > Moorena > Moorena sp. SIO4G3. The sequence continues at coordinate 3,930 of NZ_JAAHIG010000264.1, forward strand.
GATGATTTGCGGTATTGGTCTGAGTTTCCATTAATTCATCTCCTTAACGGAGATTGTAACTCTTGTTTGGGGAGTAACTCTTCAATGGCTGATCGTTTCCATTAATTCATCTCCTTAACGGAGATTGTAACGGTCACAGAAGGGACATTTGACGTTCGACTGGCAGTTTCCATTAATTCATCTCCTTAACGGAGATTGTAACCCGTAAAAAAGCCAGCAAAACTAACTCCTCAAACGTTTCCATTAATTCATCTCCTTAACGGAGATTGTAACTCGCTGGAGCATCTGGATTTGGTGGTGGCGGTGGATCTAGTTTCCATTAATTCATCTCCTTAACGGAGATTGTAACTCGCATATAAAAATCTTGAGAAGTGTTTAGAACAGGGTTTCCATTAATTCATCTCCTTAACGGAGATTGTAACGGTTATGGAACTGATATGGAAATATTATCTAATAGTTTCCATTAATTCATCTCCTTAACGGAGATTGTAACTCCGACCCTCCAAAACCTTGTATACCAAAGTTTCCCAGGTACAATTGCGAGAACCTAATCATTTTCCCCCTCAACTTGCCCCCTTGTCAACATCAAAATCCCTCAAACCCTTACCCTGTCTACTGCGAGACCATTTTATCTCAGCCATCCCCTCAAATCCCCATCCCGCCTAGCATTCATCCATCATCGACTAATCAGTAACCTTCCATACCAACCTCTCCTCGCCAGGAATGTCGGGAGTGTAGGGAGGGTGGGGAGTGTGGGGAGATGGGGAGATGGGGAGATGGGGAGATGGGGAGATGGGGGGAATTATCCTGAACATGAGACTAATTCCTCATTCGCACTACTATTATAGACACTTAGAGCAACCTTTTAATAGGATAAACCCTAGAAGTGTTTCAGCTATAGCAATCCTAAATCATTTGTAAAATTAGCAAAATCTGTAATCGTTGCTGGACAAGGGTTATAGCGTTTGCTTTGGCCAATATATTTCACGAATCATTTAGGACTGCTATATAGGGAACAGGGAACAGGGAACAGGGAACAAAGGAAAACCGCTATCAACCTTTACCAAGGTAACTAATCTGTGTCTGACGGCTGATAGCTGAATGCTTACTATCAACCTTTATCAAAATAGCTGATATCTGTCTATTGTTCTTGTCAACAGAGCAGTAAATACCATAAAAATGAGCAAAAATCCTCTTAAAAACACCAACTTCTCCTCTCCCCACACTCCCCACACTCCCCACACTCCCCACACTCCCCACACCTCCCACACTCCCCACACTCCCCACACTCCCCACACTCCCCTAATCTGCCACTTCCTGATCGGTCCCCCCGGCAGCGGTAAATCTACCCTTGCTAAAGAAATTGCCAACTTAGGAAATTACCGGATTATCTCCACCGACCACATCAGGGAAATGCTCTACGGCCACGAGAGTATTCAGGGCAACTGGTTAGAAATTGAAGCAGAAGTTCTATCTCAAATAAGTCAAGGTATCGCCTCTAAGCAACCAATTATTTATGACGCCACCAATGCCAAGCGACCCTGGCGCATGGCATTACTAAATCAGCTAACCATAGAACTAAATTCCCAGCCCTTACTGTGGATGGCGTGGCACCTCTGTACTCCCCTAGAAACCTGCCTAGAGTGGAACCGCAAACGCTCCCGCCAGGTGCCAGATTACGTCATTGAAAGTATGTTCAAATCCCTGCAAAACTTCCCACCCCTGACTGCCGAGGGATTTGCCGCTGTCAACCAAGTCAAACTAACTGTTGATGGCTTCGATATCTCCAAAATCCAGAAGAAAATCAAAAATCTTCCTCGCACTCTCACCAATCGCACTAACCGCACCCATCATAGTCAAATCACCCTCCATCCCTACTCGTCGCTCTTAGATTTTGACCGTTTGTTGCATCTGATCGCTTTAATTATTCGTTATCCCAACATTGGCACGTTGCACAGCACTGACCCAACTGAGATCGAACGGGTTTTGGGAACAGTGCCCGATTTTGCCACTCCCCTCCAAGAAGTGTGCGCTTTGATGGCCAAACTCAACGGAGAAATCTATGGTGACCGGAATGCCATCGCAACAGATTTGCAGTGGCTACAGGACAATGGGCTAATTAACAGCAATCATCAAAATTCTGAGGGCGTTGCTGATTCTGGGTATGATTCCGCCCCCCTAGCCCCCCAATTTTGGGGGGAACAAAACTTTCAAAGTCCCCCAAAGTTGGGGGATTTAGGGGGCTTGACCAAAACCAGACGATCGCGCATTCATACTTCAATTCAGCAACGCCATTCTGAGCTAATCCTGCCCATTGTCAACAATCCCCATCTACTCACCCATGCTTATTCCGATCTAGAACCCTTTCAGCGGCTGATCAAGACAATTCGGTTTATCTTGCATCATCCTTTTTTGCCAAAATCCGGAAATAGTAGCCTCAAAACCTTGACAAATGCCCTCCAAGAAGATGGTGTAATCATTGGCAATGGCATCGATACCCTGCGCAAAGATATCGAAAAAATCCTCAAACCCTATAAACTATTACCCAACTTTCCCCTCAAGCAAGGCTATTTTGCAGGCACCGGCATATTCTCTAGGCAGGAACTGGGTAAAGTTTTTGCAGTGCTGCAATCACAAGCCAAAAGTTTAGACGATCCCATGGCACTCTCTACCTATGAGATGTTCCAGCAACGGATGACCCACTCAAAATTAGACCCCCCTTCCACCTATCCAGTGCGAGCAATTCGCAATCGCTGTATCGTAGATACCGACTCCCTGCACGCTTCAGCCTTGCTCAATCATCTAGACAAACTCGAAAATGCGATCGCCCAAGGGGAATTATTAGAATTAAATCGAATTAAAGGCGGTGGCCGATTTGCTGGAGATCACGACGGATTTTTTCAAGCTTGGCCCCTGCAAATAGTATTTTACAATCACGCCTGGTATTTAGCATTTCAGCACCACGGCGGTAACCAGGATAAACTATTCCGGTTTGGACGATTAGACCGACTCTTTATCGGTCGTGCTCTTGGCCAAACCCGCGATATGAAAGAACAATGGCAATCCTTGGAGAAGCTCCAAAAACTCCACCAAGCAAGTGCCGGATTATTTCTTGGTAATAGTGCTAGCCAACAGCAGCAATTTCTCAGTAGCAATAAATCAGAACAGTTAGCAGTTCAGATCACCGTTGAACTTTGGTTTAATGACGATATGTTCCGATTTGTAAGTGAAGGAACCAAGCGCTTCCAACACATTAAAATGTCTCCAGCCTTAACTGGAAACTCAAATATCAGCTTCTCTAAATCCTTGTTTTCACTTTCTAAAACCAAAGACCCCAATTTTCCCAATCGCTTTCAAGTAATATTACCAAAGTGGGCATTAGAGGATGTCGATTTTTTACGCTGGATTATCGGTTTTGGCGGCCAAGTTAAAGTAGTCCAACCTCAAAAATTAGTCGATAAAGTTAAGAAAATGGGCGCTGATATTTGTAGGGTTTATCAAGAATAGGGAGTAGGGAGTAGGGAGTAGGGAATAGGGAGTAGGGAGTAGGGAGTAGGGAATCGGGAGTCGGGAATCGGGAATCGGGAGTTGGGAGTCGATAATATATAGCGTTTATTTCATTTATGAGGTACTGCGATGAACCTCAAAGTCCCCCTTATTAAGGGGGATTTAGGGGGATCATTTTGGATCTCATGGGACAGATAAATGATATATTTATAGCATTTATAAATAGATGATGAAAACTAATGTTGATTTATCATAATAGTAAAAACTACTTGGATCTCTTGACCACTGTTCCCTGTTCCCTGTTCCCTGTTCCCTAAAACCCAACAATTTGTACATCACCCAATTGCAAACCACTGTAAAAAGCTGATAGCTGATAGCTGATAGCTGATAACTGATAACTGATAGCTTGCGGTCGCTAAAAAAATGCGATCGCATTTTTTTACATTACCTAAAAACCCTTGACAACTTAAATTATAATCATTACTATTATAGCTATACACAAAAAGCAAAAGGTAAACCTTATGCCATCACAATTTCCAACAAATCCAGAGAACAATCCAGACGATTATTCCAACAAAAAAATCCGTGTTCAGCACATTTTAAAAGGCTCCCGCAAGGCAATAACTAATACCATGCATACCCTGTATGCACTGGGCTACGCCGAAATATCCGAGTGGACTCCTCTGCAGCCGACGGATGTTCCGGGAGAATTAATAACAATTAGCACCAAGTACTTCAGACTCCGTTAACACGTTAAATTGCTGGGGGGTTTTCCCCCGGCCAAACCATCCGGTCGAGTCGTGTAAGATCACTCACGTTTGGATAGGTTGGAAAACTGAATGACATAAGGTAAATTCCTAGCCGTAGATAGTATTTCTGCGGCTATTTTTTTTGGAGGTTAGCAGGTTTAAGGTTAGCAGGTTTAAGGTTAGCAGGTTTAAGGTTAGCAGGTTGAAGGTTAGTTAGTTGAAGGTTTAAGGTTGGTTAGTTGAAGGTTGTTCGCGTAGCGTGGCCTTTGGCCAAGGTTGGTTAGTTGAAGGTTGTTCGCGTAGCGTGGCCTTTGGCCAAGGTTAGTTACTTGAAGGTTAGTTACTTGAAGGTTGAAGGTTGTCTGTCAGAATGTATAATTCTAACTTCTAACTTCTAACTTCTAACTTCTAACTTCTAACTTCTAACTTCTAACTTCTAACTTCTAACTTCTAACTTCTAACTTCTAACTTCTAACTTCTAACTTCTAACTTCTAACTTCTAACTTCTAAACTGAAATTATCTCTGGATAATTACCCTTAATCAAAATCTCCCCCATCTCCCCATCTCCCCATCTCCCCATCTCCCCATCTCCCCATCTCCCCACTCTCCCCAAAAATGTCCTGATGGAATACCAGAGATTCTGTATAGGGGTCTAAAACCTCTGAAGGATAAAATTCAGCCAATCCTATGACCTTAATCAGTAAATTGGGGTTTAAGCCACAAAAGCAAGCTCATTTAATTGCACCAGTAACCATTAAACCCTCTGATATATCGATAGTTATACCCGTCAGGAATAATCAGAAAGGAATTGAATTATTTTTGTCAGAATTTTTCAAAACCCAGAACCTAGAAAGCTATCCACAAGAAATCATTATCGTTGATAATCAATCAAAGCCAGAGATTACTATCCCTAAACAGTTTCAAGTTGCTCCCCTTTCAATAAGAGTGATAAAATGCTCAAAACTTGGACCGGCATCTGCCAGAAATATGGGAATAAATTCTGCTAAAGGAGATTGGATTTTATTTACCGATAGTGACTGTATTCCTTCAGAATCCTTAATCACAGGCTATCTTAATGCCATGAATGGCTCCATCGGATATGCAGGTAATGTTAAAGCCTGGAGCAATGATGTATTGTCAAACTATTATGAAAATCAAGAAATACTTGTTCCCTTAAAAGTTATTGAAGATGGCCAGATGATCAGACCGGAATATTTAATTACAGCCAATGCCTTAGTGTGGAAAAAAGCCCTTGAAAAAATCGGTGGGTTTAACGAAATTATTAAAATCGCTGCCGGTGAAGATATAGATTTAGGGTTTAGGTTATTAGAAATTGGCAACTTATCCTATAGTTGGCAATCAATTGTCTATCATGATTTCACTGACGGCATTATCGGATTTATTAAAAGATTCATCAGATATGGAAAAGGCAACAAACTCGTCAGTCAGCTATATTCCATTGACTTAACTCCTAAAGCTTTTATTCCAAATAAACCCGGTTTTATCAATCAACTCTTGTCAACGTTACAATATGTGTGTCTTATAGTAGGATATAGGATTATAGCAAAGGGAGCAGGGAACAGGGAACAGGGAACAGGGAGTAGGGAGTAGGGAGTAGGGAGTAGGGAGTAGGGAGTAGGGAGTAGGGAATAGGGAGTAGGGAGTAGGGAATATGGCATCAAAAATTATTACAATTCCTAGACGAATCCCTATCGTTAAAAGATTACGTGATTCTATCTATAGCAGTTCTCATAGGGAGCATGTCACTTATGCAGAACATTTGTACGCTTATTTGGGTAATAGGAACCCACCCCTAACCCCTCCCAGGAGGGGAAGGTAATAGGAACCCACCCCTAACCCCTCCCAGGAGGGGAAGGTAATAGGTAATAGGGGCAGCATCTCACTTATGCATAATATTTTTACATTATCTATAGCCCCCTAATGGGTAATTGCTTGCGCTCATGCCACCTAGTTCTAATGTTTCAGCAACGCAAGACCTGCTCCCGTTCTCATAGTAATGAGGTACACAGGATTTTTTCCCTCTTGCCTCTTGCCTCTTGCCTATTGCCTATTGCCTATTCCCTATTCCCTGTTCCCTGTTCCCTATCTCCCTATCTCCCCATCTCCCCATCTCCCTATCTCCCCATCTCCCCATCTCCCTATCTCCCCAAAAATGTCCTGGTGGAATAGCCAAGATTGTGTATAGGAGTTATAGTGCAGCTACCCGGAAGTCTGAAGTCTCAACTCAGAAGTCATAAATTCTTTAATATCAAGGATTTCCACTGTAGGAGGCGGGTTTGTTATTTCTGCCCCCCTGCACTAGTCAGTTGGCAGAACTCTAATCCAGACAATTGAGGTAATTCTATGACTTTCATCAACAAACTTCATGCAACGCCACAGAATTACTCCGATTTTACTGTACCCTTAAACATTCAAGCATCTGATATATCAATCGTTATTCCCGTCAGGAATAATCAAGAAGGACTGGATTTATTTTTAACTGAGTTTTTTAACAACCAGAATCCCCACATCTATCCAAAAGAAATAATTATTGTTGATAATAACTCCAGGCGACCAATTACTATCGATCAACACTTCCAAGGTAATAATATTTCGATCAGATTACTGAAATGCTCAAAAAATGATGTGGCTTCTGCCAGAAATGTAGGCATCAACTATGCCAAAGGAGATTGGATATTATTTACCGATAGCCACTGTCTTCCATCTGAATCATTTATCGAAGGATATCTTAATAGCATAAATGGGTCAATAGGCTATGCAGGGAATGTTAAAGCCTGGGGCAATGATTTATTATCAAAATTTTATGACGGTCAAGAAAGATTCATTCCCTTGACCATGATTGAAGAGTGCCAGATCAGTAGACCAGAATCATTAATTACAGCCAATGCCCTGATTTGGAAAAAAGCACTTCAACAAATTGGTGGATTTAAAGAAACCATTAGAATTCCCGAAGGAGCAGATCTAGATTTAGCATTTCGGTTATTCCAAATTGGTCAATTATCCTATTGTTGGCAATCCACTGTCTATCCTAATCACAATAAAGAAATCCCCGAATTTATCCAACGATTTATCAACGATCAAAACAGTAAACTAATGGTGAGTAATCTCTATGATATTTAAATGATGGGAGTAGGGAATAGGGAGTAGGGAATAGGGAGTAGGGAGTAGGGAGTAGGGAGAAAGAGAGGGAAGTGTGGGAGGTGTGGGAGGTGTGGGGAGATGGGGAGATAGGGAGATAGGCGTAGGGTGCGTTAGGGACTGGCTTGCCCTGATTTTAACGGTCGCCAGTGTTGGGAGAGCCAGTCCCGTAACGCACCACCGGGTCAAACAGCAGAAATGAGATGCACCCACAGGGAATAGGTAAAAAATCTGTGTAGCTAATTAATAGGATAACCGCTATAGTTACTAGCAATTAGGCAAAAACTATAATAAACTCCCCATCTCCCCATCTCCCACACTCCCCATCTTTCCTAATCTGAAGGGGGTAATTCCTTATCCCTCAAGCTTTTTTTACCTGTTCCTGCATAGTATTTATATTGTTCAATGATAATTTTCGCCAGCTCAGAAAGGGGTATTTCTTTACCATCAATCTGAGCTTTAACATATATCTTAAGTGCTTCAATATAAGATAGACCAAGAGCCAGGGTTAGTGCTGCTGCCGTTGAGCCTGATATTGCTCCACCAAGAACAGTGCCTGCACCGGGAATCATTTTGAGTAAATTGGCGACAATTACTTTACCCACTGCAGTCATTCCTCCTGTACCCCCAAGAGCAGATATCACCATGCCCAGAAAGGCTCTTTCAACCGTTAATCCAAAAATGCTGGTGATGTTAGCAATCATTACCGTTTGCATCGTTACCAAGATTGGCGCATCAGAAAACGGAATTGGTGAGGCACCAACCAATGCTGAACCAGTAACATAACCCGTAACATATTTAAACGCTTCACCTGCTTTTAGTTCAATATTTCTAATCTGTTCTCTCAGAAATGCTTTGCGCTGGGCTTCTGGCAGTAAATTTGCCGTCACTTCTACTAAACGCTCTAAACCATGAGCTGTCACCGTATAATCATCATCGATAGGTTTTGATTGTGCTAGCACTGGAATAATCTGACTAACCGGTAGATTCTTACCATCTAGGAAAGCAATAAACTCACTACGTTTTTTCGTTAAGGTTTGAGTCAGAACTAAGATAACTGGTACATCTTTTTGTTGGAGGCTCTTTAGCCATTCTTCCTCAATCGGATCCAATCGAGCTGTTTCATGATTAAGGCAATACCACACCACATGAATGTGTTCTTTTGCCTCTAGTTTCCTTTGATCATCAATTAGTTTGGAGATATCTCCCCTTACTCGTTCAATCTGTTCGGCTTCCCCCGTCTCTTCCCTCTCGTCTTGTTCTAGAATTATTTCTTATTCTTTCATATATCTGCTATTATGATTCCTTCTTCTTCTTCTTCTTCTTCTTCTTCTTCTTCTTCTTCTTCTTCTTCTTCTTCTTCTTCTTCTTCTCCTCCTCCTCCTCCTCTCTCTCTCCCTCTCTCT
>NZ_JAAHIG010000265.1:0-12647 GCF_010692305.1 Moorena sp. SIO4G3
AGACAATGAACAAACACAGGAGCAGGTCGAAAGACTAGGATATCTAGGAGCTGGGTGAGGTGAAAGCCTCACGCCCAGTTCTGAAGGAGAGGTGCTCCCCTTAATAGGGGACATCGACTCTAACAGTTTACAAAGCAGTTCAAGCTGGTGACTTACGGAAAGCAAGGTCTCTACAGAAACTGATTCTAAAATCTCGTTCAGCACAACTTTTGGCCATCCGTCAAGTGACACAGCTCAACCAGGGTAAAAAAACCGCCGGTATCGACGGAAAAACAGCCCTGAAATACAGTGAGAGATTCGAGTTACTTAAAAAGCTAGTATCCAGTGCGGAAAATTGGACGCACCTAGGACTACGGGAAATCCCAATACCTAAGAAAAACGGGGGTACAAGAATGCTGAAAGTACCGACAATCGCTGACAGAGCATGGCAATGTCTAGCAAAATTCGCTCTTGAACCAGCACATGAAGCCACGTTTCATGCCCGAAGTTACGGGTTCAGAACAGGCAGAAGTGCCCATGATGCACACAGACAAGTAGCAAATCATCTGCAATCCCATAAAAATGGCATCACCAAAAGAGTAATTGAACTAGACATCAAAAAGTGCTTCGACCGTATCTCCCATAAATCTATTATGGATAAGTTAATTGCACCATCAGGCTTAAAACACGGGATTTTCAAATGCTTAAAGGCAGGAGTAAATCCCGAATTCCCTGAGCAAGGAACTCCCCAAGGAGGTGTGGTCAGCCCGCTACTCGCCAATATCGCACTTGATGGAATAGAGAATATTCACCCAAGTATACGGTACGCCGATGATATGGTAATTTTTCTAAAGCCAAAAGATAACGCAGGAAAGATTCTGAATAAAATCAGGACCTTTCTAGCAGAACGAGGAATGGAAATCAGTGAAGAAAAGACTAAGCTAACCAAAGCGACAGATGGATTTGATTTCCTGGGCTGGTATTTTCGAGTCCAGTACGACGGGAGATTCAAGAGTTACCCCGCTAAGGAGAACCTCAAGAAATTCCTCAAGAAAGTAAAAACCATAGTCAACAGCTCGAATTATGGTGCAGAAATCAAAGCCAAAAAAATAGCGCCCATCGTACGAGGCTGGAGAAACTACCACAAATGGTGCTGTATGGAAGACTCTCCCTATAATCTCTACTTTCCGATGAAAACTGCTGAAAGAAAATTCAGAAAGCAGAAATCTATAAATCGGCACGAATCTAAAAGATTATTGGATAAAGCTTTTCCTAAAGTATCATGGAAAGAAAACGGCCACACAATGGTAAAAGGAACTAAGTCCCCCTACGACGGAGACTTAGCCTACTGGAGCCAAAGAAATAGTAAATTGTACGATAACGCTACATCAAAAGCCTTGAAAAAGCAAAACCATTCCTGTGGATACTGCGGCCTAAAACTAAAAGGCGACGAATCTGTACACCTTCATCATATCGATGGAAACCACGACAATTGGAAGCCAAAGAACCTAATGGCCGTACATCAAAGTTGTCATCAACTCATCCATGGGGGCAAGTCGAGAGACTAGGATATCTAGGAGCTGGATGAGGGGAAACCTTCACGTCCAGATTTGAAGGAGAGGTGCCCTGGGTAATGCCAGGCATCGACTCTAATCGATCTGTTTGACTCTCTCTCTAGATCGTATAGGACAAGAAGTGTTCGCGTAGCGTCGGCGAAAGCCGATAGTCGCACGGATTTATCCTGCGACGTAACAACCTTGTAGAATCCTCCGTGCTTTAGCCGGGGGAGATGTCAACCTGTTGTTCACATTGCCTATGAAGATGCGGTTGCCTATGCCGATTGGGTGGGTAAAACGCTCCCCACCGAAGCCCAATGGGAATATGCAGCACGGGGTGGTCTTGACACTGATACCTCGATCCCTGGTGAACAATATGCCCCTCACAAAGCCAATACCTGGCAAGGCTTCTTCCCCTTCTTCAACACCAAAGCCGATGGCTATCTCGGTCCTGCCCCGGTCGAATCCTTCTCTGCCAATGGTTACGGTCTGTACGATATGCTGGGCAACGTTTGGGAATTAACCGCAGATTGGTATCGTGTGGGTCATAGGGGGAAAGATCGCAGCCTCAATCCATTGGGACCGGATCAAGGGAGTAGTTTCGATCCCGAAAAGCCTGATGAAGGGGCACTCCATGTGATTAAAGGCGGATCTTTCCTCTGCGCCCGAAATTATTGTAGCCGTTATCGTCCTGAAGCACGAGAGTCCCAAGCTCCTGATACAGGAACCAATCATGTGGGTTTTCGTTTAGTAGCGATGCCTTGGCACGATGAAGGTTAGGGCTGAAATCGTTATCCTTCTGTCTATCCCAAAGTTACGGCTGACTGCTGAACGCGCACGCGTGCGCATAGCGCATATGCTTACCTTAATTAATTGTTAAACAGCCATGGCTGGTGCGTTACGGCGCTCCTGACGTAAACTCTAAACTCTTGCTAGTTGATTACGCCGCACCTAACGCACCCTACGGGATGATTGATTAATAATTGGTCACTGAATTCAGCCTACCACTTATCAGCCTGTTGTAAAACATAAGCAGCTACATCTTCAATTTGCTGGGCTTTTAAACGACCACGAAAGGCAGGCATAGGTGGTTTGCCGTTTGTTACTTGTTCGATGATAGCTGCAGCAGAATACATGCCATATTTTTCCAGGGCCTCCTTCTTCAGCGTTTTCTCTTGCTTGACTACATTTTTGCCGCCCATATGACAAGCATTGCAGTTAGCTGCAAATAACTTTCCCCCGTTAGTCGCATCACCAGCAGCTAAAGCGGAATCAGGGAAGCTGAAAGTTATTAAAGCGAAAACTAGCAGAATCGCAATTAGTATTTTTTTCAAAGTGTTTCTCCTCTCAGTATGGCGTTGAGCCAGATATTATCGTAAGCTAAGAGGGGTGACTCGGTCAAACCCCAGGGTGTGAAAGTTATAACAATAATTAACAATTAATAAGATGGGCAATCCCCACTCAGGGGAAACCAAAGAATCAATAAGGCAGCCTTAATATCAAGATTATTGATATACCTATGCAATAGTCCTGATAATCAAGGCTGAATAGGGTCATAATATTTGCCCAATTTGAAGGTGATAACCTCTAAAATTTATTAGTAATAAATAGCATTAAAGGTAGGCTAATTTAGGCAAGTGCGATTGCAAGTATTTAGCGGTCAGCCGTCAGTGGTCAGTGGTCAGCCTGGAGCTGATAGCTGATAGCTGATAGCTGATCGCTTACGTGCGATCGCGTAGCGTGACCTACGGTCAATCGCATCAGCCTCTGAGCCTTGTGATGGAGAAATTTACAATAAAACAAAGAAAGTCTTAGCATCTAAGTATCAAGCAACATCCATGAGTCAAACCGAACAAATCCTATCCCAGTTACCTGGTGATGTTCTCGGACGCCTGCGCAGTGCTGACAAAGTCTGGAAAGCCTTACGAGATGGCACAACTCCAATCCCAGAGGTGATTACAGAAACCGAAGCGGGATTAGGCACCCTAGACTTGGATGTAGTAATCTGTGGCGGTACCTTGGGAATTCTGATTGGTGCTGCTCTACAACAGCGAGGCTGGCGAGTTGCGGTAGTTGAACGGGGGGTTTTGCGCGGTAGAGACCAAGAGTGGAATATCTCTCGCCAAGAACTGGAGGTATTCCTGGAACTTGAGTTACTCTCAACGGCGGAATTAGAGAATGCGATCGCATCCGAGTATAACCCAGCTCGGATCAGTTTTTTCCAGGGTCCTGATTTCTTGGTAAACGACGTACTCAACATTGGTGTTGACCCAGTCTTTCTGCTCGATACCCTCAAAACCAAATTTTTAGCTGCTGGCGGTAAGCTTTTTGAAAAGACATCCTTTACAAAAGCAACCATTCATCCCGATGGCGTCTCAATCGGCTTGAAAGTTAACCAGTTGGAGGTTACCCAAGTTAAAGTTCGCTTACTGATAGATGCCATGGGACATTTTTCCCCAATTGTTAAGCAAGTCAGGCAAGGTCAGAAACCAGAAGGGGTTTGTTTAGTTGTTGGTAGCTGTGCTCAAGGCTATCCTAAAAATGACATGGGGGATTTGATAGTATCCTTCACTCCTATCCAAAATCAATGTCAATATTTCTGGGAAGCATTTCCAGCCCGGGATGGTAGAACCACCTATTTATTTACCTACTTAGATGCTAATCCCGAACGTCCTAGTTTAGAATTTTTATGTGACGAATACTTCCGTCTCTTACCAGAATACCAGGGAGTAGACTTATCCCAACTTGATTTTAAACGAGTACTATTTGGCTTTTTTCCTTCCTATCAAAAAAGTCCCCTAAGAATGCCTTGGAATCGGATTTTACCCATAGGAGATAGCAGTGGTGGGCAATCACCAGTTAGTTTTGGTGGATTTGGTTCCATGGTCAGACATTTAAAGCGTCTTAGTAACGGAATTAATGAAGCCTTAGATTATGATTTGCTAGACCGCAATGCCTTAGCCCAACTACAACCCTATCAGCCTAATATTGGCGTAACCTGGATGTTTCAACGGACGATGAGTGTTGGCATCAAGCAACAACTAGCACCAAATCAAATAAATCAATTACTGACTGGTGTATTCCAAGCCATGGCAAACCTGGGAGATGATGTGCTTAAGCCCTTCCTCCAAGATGTAGTGAAGTTTTCAGGATTATCTAAAACCCTATTTGTGACATCATTAACTAAACCAGGATTAGTCGTGCCAGTGATTCCTCAAGTAGGATTAACGATGCTATTGGATTGGATGGTTCATTATAGTAATTTAGCCCTTTACAGTAGTTTGTATCCAGCAGGTAAATTACTTAGTAGCATGTTGAATACCTTGCCACCGAAACCAAAATATTATTACCACCGTTGGCTGGAAGCATGGCGCTATGGGTCTGGGGGAGATTATTAATTTTAGGGAGTAGGGAGCAGGGAGCAGGGAGCAGGCGTAGGGTGCGTTAGGGACGGAAAGCCTCTGATTTTATCAGTAGCCAGGGTTGGGATAGTCCGTCCCGTAACGCACCACCGGGTCAAACCCCTTGAACAAGATGCACCCAGCCAGGATTGATGATCGTGATATTTTTGGCATGATAGAAGTAACTCCTATTTGAGTGGGAGGAAAACCGCGCTGATTTGATAAAGGTTGTGACCAGCGCGGTTATTAGTTTCAGTCGTCACCTTTTATACTATACATAACTCCTCGAAAAAATGCAAGGGGTAAATAAAACTTTTTACATTTATTTACAAATAGTTTTTTTAGGCATTTATGGAATCAATTATGTGTAATTTATTTTATTTTTTTGAGTTATCTGTGTTAATGAGCAACACCTTAACTAAAATCACCAATGCCCTTTTTTTTTTGTGTAGGGTTAGATGTAAACCTAGGATATCTTTTTTGATTAGACAATAAAACTGAGAATCTCTTTCTCCTGTTGCCTGTTGCCTGTTGCCTGTTGCCTGTTGCCTCTTGGCCTTTGGGAGTATGTTCACAACCCAGATACAACACGCTTATTACTTCCAGCACTCTAATTTTAGATTCCTGACTTCATTCATTTTTCGGCGTTGCTTATTATGGGTATGATTTTGCCCCCCTAGCCCCCCAATTTTGGGGGGAACAAGACTTTCAAAGTCCCCCAAATTTGGGGGATTTAGGGGGCTTGATCAAAACCAGATGATTGCACATTCATTCCTAGATTCAGCAACGCCTATTTTCCGATAATCTCTATCTTCTGAAACAATAATTAAATTATGTTGTATGGCTGTGCAAGCGATCCATAAATCGTTGATGCCTACTCCGGCATCCTCTATTTATTCCCTAACTCGGTTGACATAGTCCAAACACTCTTGAAAATCATCTCCAGCCCAAGTTGGTGAAGTTTTTAGCCAATCTAAGAGGTTTGTAACTGGATACTTTTGATGAGATAGTTGATAATTGTCAATCTGCCACAAAATTCCCCTTGCCGTATTTCTGATATCCATAAGATAGTTTTTGGCTGCGTCTGGAAGCTCATTTTGTTCAGATGCCAAGGCAGAAGCTTGCAAAATTGCCATTAATCTACGTTTAATACGTTCTAGATAGTCCTTGGAGAAGTCAAAGATATGTTTTTCCAAAACTGTTGATAATCTAGACAGTCCTGTGTAAAGACTACTGAATTTATTAACAGTATCGATTTCAAGTGCTCGTTCAAAAGTCTGCTCTGCTTGATCTAATTTACCCTGTTGTTGGAGCACTTCTACTAAATGGTTCAATCCCATAGCAAGTAATGATTGATTATTGAGGGCTTCAGCGATCGCAATTTCTTGTTCAAAAGCCTGCTGTGCTTGATCTAATTTACCCTGTTGTTGGAGTAATTTTCCTAAACGATTCCACCCCATAGCAAGTAATGATTGATTATTGAGGGTTTGAGCAGTCTCGATTTGACCATTTAGTTCAAATTCATCTCCCAGAGCTGCCATTAAAGGCTGACCCTTGTGTTCTGATCCAATTCGACCCAAATCCTCAACAAAATTCATTCTTTCGATAATTTCATTAAATTCAGCATAAAATAATTCTTGATTAGATTGCTCCAAATTTTTCAATTTTGCCTCGCTTATTGCTAAATATTCGATAATCAAGTGCTCGTTATTTAGAACTAATTTAGTTAATTATTATTCTGGTAAAATTAGCATTATTTAAACTACTTTGAATAAGATAATACAAGTTTAGTATAGCATTTCCCTGCTCCCTGCTCCCTGCTCCCTGCTCCCTACTCCCTAAAAAAAACACCTCACCCAATTTAAAAATACTATATAGCGTTTCTAGGACTCATGAGGTACACATTATTTTTCACCTCTTCCCTCTTCCCTCTTCCCTCTTCCCTCTTCCCTCTTACTTCTTACCTCTTCCCTGCTCCCTGCTCCCTGCTCCCTGCTCCCTAAAAACCAGAAATTTGTACCTCACAAGTCGTAGAATTGCTATAATAAACAAAGACTGTGAGTAATCTCCTTCAACTATGGAACCATTAGCTGCTGCTGTTGTCGCTATTTCTACTGTGCTCGCCACTAAAGCCTTAGAAAAAACTGGGGAAAATGTCGGGCAAGTTGTTTGGGACCAGACTAACCAGTTTGTGGAATCCCTGAGAAACCAGTCTCCAGATACGGTAATGGCTATCGAGCAAGCTCCAAAGCAACCACTTGATTATGCCGAGGTGGTATTGGAAGTAGAAGCAGCAGCCAAGCAAAATCCTGAAGTTGCCCAAAGTATGGAGCGTTTGGTGACTACGGTTGATGCTGAAGCTTTGCCTAACTTAGAGGAAATTCGTCAAGAGATTACCAAAGCTTTGGAATCCCACCAAGCTACTAGTGAGAATTACAATATTGAGAATCTGAATAACCAAACTCGATTCAATCAAGCTCCGCCACTACCTCCTTATTATGTGGAACGCCCGGAAGTCAGCCAACAACTAAAACAAATCCTTTTATCCCAAGAAACAGCAAAAGCTGGCACCTTAGTAGTTAGTGCAATCTATGGCTTAGGAGGAATTGGAAAATCTACCATTACTGCGGCGTTAGCCCATGATTCAGAGGTTCAATCCCATTTTCCCGATGGGATTTTTTGGGCAACCTTAGGTCAGCAGCCTGATATATTATCGTTTCTAAGTACGTGGATACAGCAATTAGGAGATTATGATTTCAAACCGATTAACACTGAGGCCGCTTCGTTACAATTAAGAACATTATTATCCGATAAAAAAGCGTTACTAGTAGTGGATGATGTTTGGCATCCTGACCATGTTGAACCCTTTCGAGTGGGAGGGGGTGGCTGTCGGGTTTTAGTCACTACCAGAGAAGCTCTAATTAAAGATGCGATTCCCTATGATTTGGACGTGATGAATCCAAAGCAATCCTTGGAGTTATTAACCGGTTGTTTACAGATTTTTTCAGATGAATCGACCTCAATTCCTTTAGCTGCAAGCCCCCTAAATCCCCCAATTCTGGGGGACTTTAACTCAAGTTCCCCCCAGAATTGGGGGGCTAGGGGGGCGAAAATTGCTGTAAACAACGAGTTAACTAATCAAGAACTGGAATATGCTCAAACCTTAGCCAAAACTGTCGGCTACTTACCCCTAGCATTAGAATTAGCTGCTGCCCAAGTTAGGGATGGATTATCTTGGCAAGAGTTACTGGGTGAGTTAGAAGATTTAATTGTTGGTGTAGAAGCTTTGGATCGATTGAAAGCAGAGGAAGAGCCAAGTGACGCTAAGCGCAAAAACTACAGTCTAGTGGCTTCCTTTAATCTCAGTTTAAAGGGATTATCCGACGACGAGAGGTTGAAAAACTTTGCTTGGTTAGGGATACTGCCCGAGGATGTTACCATTACTGAAACCATGGCGACTACCTTATGGGATTGTAATTTAGTTGAAGCCAAAGATACGTTAAGGTACTTACGACAAAAAGCCTTATTACTACCAGGGTTATCTACTACACCAGAAACTAACTATCGCCTCCATGACCTGTTACATGATTTAGCCCGTCGTCTGGTTCAACCAGAGCTAGGATTATCAATACCCTCAGCTCATCAACAATTATTAGAACGTTATCAAACTAAGACCGATAAGGGATTATGGCATACCTTACCCGATGATGGTTATATCTATAGTCACTTAATCTGGCACCTAGAGAAAGCCAAAAAAATTAATGACATTCATCAACTCCTGAAAGAAGAAACTCCAGCAGGGGATAACGGTTGGTATTGGCAGTGTGAGAGACATGCAAAAACTGCTAATTTCATCAAGGATGTATCGAAAGCTTGGGCAATAGCAGCAGATAATTTTACAGAAAATCCTACCGAATCGATTAGTTTACAGTGTCGGTATGCTCTGATTACCACATCTCTCAACAGCTTGGCTGGAAATATTCCTCCAAAGTTAATGGCAGCATTAGTTGAAAACGAAATGTGGACGCCAGCTCAAGCACTAGTTTATGTGCGACAGAGCAAAGATTCTGAAGGTCAAGCAAAAGGTTTGGAGGCAATTAGTGAGTATCTTCCCCCTTCTTTATTACCAGAAGCTTTAGAAGTTGCTAGAGGGATTGAGGATGAACACTTCCGCCAAGCCTATACCTTAAAAGCCTTAGCCCCCCACTTACCCGATGTGTTGTTATCCCAAGCCTTAGATTGCGCCATAGGGATTTCGAATGAATTCTCCCGAAACTATGCCTTAGAAGCCTTAGCCCCCCACTTACCCGATGTGTTGTTATCCCAAGCCTTAGATTACGCCATAGGGATTTCCGATGAATGCTTCCGAGCTGTTGCCTTAGTCGCCTTAGCCCCCCACTTACCGGATGTGTTGTTACCCAAAGCCTTAGATTATTGCGCCAGAGGGATTTCCGATGAATGCTTCCGAGCTGTTGCCTTAGTCGCCTTAGCCCCCCACTTACCGGATGTGTTGTTACCCAAAGCCTTAGATTACGCCAGAGGGATTTCCGATGAAAAATACCGAGCCTATGCCTTAGAAACCTTAGTCCCCCACTTCCCCGATGTGTTACCGGAAGCCTTAGATTGCGCCAGAGGGATTTCCAATGAATACTCCCGAGCCCAAGCCTTAGTCGCCTTAGCCCCCCACTTACCGGATGTGTTACCGGAAGCCTTAGATTGCGCCAGAGGGATTTCCGATGAAGAAAACCGAGCTAATGCCTTACGAGCCTTAGCCCCCCACTTACCCGATGTGTTGTTACCCCAAGCCTTAGATGGCGCCAGAGGGATTTCCGATGAAGAAAACCGAGCTAATGCCTTACGAGCCTTAGCCCGCCACTTCCCCGATGTGTTACCCCAAGCCTTAGATGGCGCCAGAGGGATTTCGAATGAAAAAGACCGAGCTAATGCCTTAATCGCCTTAGCCCCCCACTTACCGGATGTGTTACCCCAAGCCTTAGATGGCGCCAGAGGGATTTCCGATGAAGACTCCCGAGCCGATGCCTTAGTCGCCTTAGCCCCCCACTTACCGGATGTGTTGTTACCCAAAGCCTTAGATTGCGCCAGAGGGATTAAGTATGAATACTCCCGAGTCAAGGCCTTAGTCGCCTTAGCCCCCCACTTACCGGATGTGTTACCGGAAGCCTTAGATTGCGCCAGAGGGATTTGGGATCAATACTCCCGAGCCCATGCCTTAGAAACCTTAGCCCCCCACTTACCCAATGTGTTGTTACACCAAGCCTTAGATTGCGCCAGAGGGATTTCCGATGAATACCACCGAGAATTAGCCTTAATCGCCTTAGCCCCCCACTTACCCGATGTGTTACCCCAAGCCTTAGATTGCGCCAGAGGGATTAAGTATGAATACTCCCGAGTCAAGGCCTTAGTCGCCTTAGCCCCCCACTTACCGGATGTGTTACCGGAAGCTTTAGATTGCGCCAGAGGGATTTCGAATGAAAAAGACCGAGCTAATGCCTTAGTCGCCTTAGCCCCCCACTTACCGGATGTGTTGTTACCCAAAGCCTTAGATTGCACCAGAGGGATTTCGAATGAAGACTCCCGAGCCAGAGCCTTAGTCGCCTTAGCCCCCCACTTACCGGATGTGTTACCGGAAGCCTTAGATTGCGCCAGAGGGATTTCCGATGAATCAGAGCGAGCCAGAGCCTTAGTCGCCTTAGCCCGCCACTTCCCCGATGTGTTACCGGAAGCCTTAGATTGCGCCAGAGGGATTTCGAATGAATACTACCGAGTTTCAGCCTTAGAAGCCTTAGCCCCCCACTTACCGGATGTGTTGTTACCCAAAGCCTTAGATTGCGCCAGAGGGATTTCCCATGAATCCTCCCGAGTCAAGACCTTAGTCGCCTTAGCCCCCCACTTCCCCGATGTGTTACCCCAAGCCTTAGATTGCGCCAGAGGGATTTCCGATCAATACCACCGAGCCTATGCCTTAATCGCCTTAGCCCCCCACTTACCCGATGTGTTACCCCAAGCCTTAGATTGCGCCAGAGGGATTTCGAATGAATACTCCCGAGTTTCAGCCTTAGTCGCCTTAGCCCCCCACTTACCGGATGTGTTACCCCAAGCCTTAGATTGCGCCATAGGGATTTCCGATGAATCCTCCCGAGCTATTGCCTTAGTCGCCTTAGCCCCCCACTTACCGGATGTGTTGTTACACCAAGCCTTAGATTGCGCCATAGGGATTTCCGATGAAGACTCCCGAGCCAGAGCCTTAGTCGCCTTAGCCCCCCACTTACCGGATGTGTTACCGGAAGCCTTAGATTGCGCCATAGGGATTTCCGATGAAGACTCCCGAGCCAGAGCCTTAGTCGCCTTAGCCCCCCACTTACCCGATGTGTTGTTACCCAAAGCCTTAGATTGCGCCAGAGGGATTGGGTCTGAATACCGGCGAGCCAAAGTATTACAGAACTTGATCAAGACCTTAACTCCTTCGTCAGTTGATTTTCCTCTTTGGCAACAAATTCTTGATTGTTTAGCTAGTCTAAAACGTGCCGATTTTCTTAAGAATCTTCCTCAATTAGCTCCTTTAATCATCAAGTTTGGGGGTATTGAAGCCCTAAGAGAAACCGTGGCAGCGGTTGAAGATGTTAGTCGATGGTGGAGGTAGGGAAAAGGGAGTAGGGAGTAGGGAGTAGGGAGTAGGGAACAGCGGATCTGGGAACAGCGGATCTGGGAACCGGGAATCGGGAATCGGGAACAGGGAATCGGGAATCGGGAATCGGGAGTCGGGAATCGGGGCAAGAAAATTGAATGTATCTCATCAATACGAGAAACCCTATCAATTCAGATACTTACTCACAAATTATGCTGGAGTTAAGCACTCAAACTATGCTGTTTTTTGGACTAAAACCTTAGAGGTTGTCTGAGAAGTATCATTTGCTACATCCAAGCCCCCGTTGGTCCCCCAATTTTGGGGGACTTTTACCAGCAAATTGATTCTTGTTCCCCCCATAATTGGGGGGCTAGGGGGGCAAAATTCAATATCAAAAAACTTTTCAGATATCCTCTTAATCAACTTATGATTAGCAGATATAAAACATTGGGATTGAGCAAGTTTCGCTGTCAGATAAACCCCAACATCTTCACGAGGTATTATCCCCAAAGCTTCGAGTTTAGCTAATTCCGAATCATCAACCTGAACATAACAAACGTTGAAATTCTGCCAAATTGGTCCATAAGCTATCAGCTATCAGCTATCAGCATATGCTTACCTTGAGCAATTTCCTGCTTAATCTCCTGGACAAGCTCAATAATTTTCTCCCTTGAATCATACCCCGATTCTGTTAACGCCTGCTTTAATCCCTCTTGCAACTGTTTAGCTGACAGGAGTGGTTGCTGTTGATAGTTACTGACTTCCAAAACTTATTGACCTCCCCATCTGTTTCGTCAAACAGAATAATTACTCGTACTGGCTTAGGGGGAGTCCCTTCAATTGGGTAGTCTAAGGATAATTGACCTGATGGATCAATTTTTCCACTAGCAGTAATTGCTTTTATCATAACTAGTTGTGGGGGTAGAGTAACTTAACTACTATAATTTTACAGTATTTATCAATGGAGTGAGGTATAAAGTTCTGGTTTTTAGGGAGTATGCAACAAAAATTATCACTATTTCGACACAGATTGCTATAGTGCGAGCGCTCCCCCAATTTGTTATA
>NZ_JAAHIG010000266.1:0-12615 GCF_010692305.1 Moorena sp. SIO4G3
GGTTCCCCCCATGAGCGACTGCCGTGGTTTCCCCCATGAGCGACTGCATCAAGACAAGGCGAGCCTGTCTTACGGTAACTTCTAACCATGAGCGACTGCCGTGGTTTCCCCCACTCGCGCTTTGCATGGCTGACAGGGTAATTATCCTGACATGATATAAGCATTCAGCCCTTGGCCGTAGGCCACGCTACTTGAGGTGCTGTCAGCCATTAGCTGATAGCTGATAGCTGATATAGCAATTATACGACTTGTGAGGTACACAATTTCTAGATTTTAGGGAACAGGGAACAGCGGATCACCGGAACAGGGAAGAGATAAGAGGGAATAGCGATAGGCTGCATTAAAACAGGGAATCAACTTCAAAGAATACTGTACCTCATGAGTCCTAGAAACGCTATAGCTTAGATTACTCTTAAGGATTTCCAGTGAAACAAGCAAATTTATGACGTAGAGTTTCACTGGTCTGAGGTGATGTCTGGGAAACAAAGATTTCTAAATACTCTTCCAACTTGGCGATTTCGTTTTTATAGGTATCAATATCATTGTCACTCAGCCAGCTAAAGTTTTTGGCTATAACTAGATCAGCTTTATCTATCAACAGGTTAAGGATTTGGTCAGCTTCAGCTAGTTCGAGGATCTCAGCCATACGGTTGCTGTCTGACACAGACAAAGTTGGACGCGCTGCCAGTTGGCAATACTCCAGCAATAGTTCCAATCGGCTTAGATTTGATTGGGTTGGGCTTTCTGTTGATATCGTGTACCTAGAAAATTTGTTCATGTCACACCACTTGTTACTTTGATTGGGCTTCAGTCTTGATTGGGCTTCACTACATTAGTGAGATTTTTTATGTAATTAGGACACGAATCGAAAGGATTTCACAAAAGCTTTATATCTAAGAGGTTTTTTTAAAGCAACCATGAAGGTTGATCAGGTTGAAGGTTGATCAGGTTGAAGGTTGAATGTTGATCAGGTTGAAGGTTGAATGTTGATCAGGTTGAAGGTTGAATGTTGATCAGGTTGAAGGTTGAATGTTGATCAGGTTGAAGGTTGAACGCGATTGCGTGGCCATTCGCGTAGCGTGGCCATTCGCGTAGCGTGGCCATTCGCGTAGCGTGGCCAAAGGCCAAGGCCAAGGCCAAGGCCAAGGTTTAAGAGGTTGAACGCGATTGCGTGGCCTTTTGGCCAAGGTTTAATAACCAGTTAACCTGTAACCAGTTCACCTGTTCCCTGTTCCCTGTTCCCTGTTCCCTATTCCCTGTTCCCTATTCCCTATTCCCTGTTCCCTTTGCGATATGACTGAGAATCTCTACCGTAGCTTGCCCAGTTTTTTGCCAACTAAATTCACTGGCTCTAGCAAGACCTGATTGGCGAAGATGCGATCGCATTTGAGCATCGGTTGCTACTGCTGCCATGGCTGCTGTGATTTCCTCAGGGTTGTAAGGATTGATTAATATAGCGGCATCTCCAGCTACTTCGGGTAAGGAGGAGAGATTGGCTGTAATTACAGGAGTACCGCAAGCCATTGCCTCTAATACAGGGATACCGAAGCCTTCCCAAAGACTGGGGAATACAAATGCGATCGCATGTCTAATCATGGTCGGTAACTGGTGCTGAGGAACATATCCCAGGAATTTGACCTGACTGGATATATCCAGTTGCTCGGCTTGGGCTTCCAGCAATGGTGTGTAGCGTTTATCCGTTGCGCCAGCAATCCAGAGTTGGTAGTCCTGGCAATTGGGTAGAGCAGCGAAAGCCTCAATCAGCCGATGGAGGTTTTTGTGGGGGTCTGGGCGTCCGATGTAGAGAAAATAGGGACAATTTTCCCGGTTTTCCCCATCTTTTTCCCCATCTACTGTATCCAGATAATTAGGACTTACGAAATTTAGTTGGTTTTGCCCCCCTGCCCCCCAATTCTGGGGGGTAATGATGTCAAAGTCCCCCAGAATTGGGGGATTTAGGGGGCACTTGCGTAAGTCCTGATAATAATATTGATTGGCATCGTAAGCCAGTAAGACCGGGGTGATTTTTGCGGCTGGAATCTTGAAGAAGTCAGTAAGGTCTCTAGCAGTAGCCCTAGAGTTACAGATGATGTGTTCTGCTTGAGCAAGAACTTGGGGGATATAGTAGCGTTGGTAGGTAGTTAAGGGTGAGAAACCCTGGGGAAACCGTAACCCAATCAAATCATGAACCATTACCACATAGCGGCAATTGGTGAAGAGGGGAGCTTCTGGAACAGGAGAAAACAAAAGATCCGTTCGCAATTTTTTATAAATTCGCGGCAGTTGAAACTGAGTCCACAACAGACGACGAAAATGTCCTTTCGTGCCTTGTTCAGGGCTTAAATTCCCTGGAATTGGGTAGCAAGTGTAGGGAGTAGCACTACAGAAACGGCTAGACGCAGTGGAAGAAATTAGTAAGGTAGGGTCGAGAGCTTTTAAATAAGGAAAAAGATTAGCGGCATAGTTAGCAATACCCGTAGGTTGGGAAAATAGAATCGAGAGATTGACCAACAACTGGCTCATAAAAAATTAAGAATTAAGAATTAAGAATTAAGAATTAAGAATTAAGCATGAGCTATTTGGAATAGCTATAAAAGGCAAAAGGCAAAAGGCAAAAGGCAAAAGGCAAAAGGCAATACTAAAGATAATTTTAAGGTAATCATACTCAAAAAAAAATGTACCTTGATAAATGCGATCAACGCTATAACTTTGGTTAAATATGCTAATAAACTTAACGTTTATCAACCCCTTTCTGTTCCCTATTCCCTATTCCCTGTTCCCTGTTCCCTATTCCCTGTTACCTACTCCCTACTCCCTACTCCCTATTCCCTTCACAACCAATTACCGACCAGAATAAAAGGTGCCCAAAACAGAGGTTCGTTAAACTTGGTATCCCCAATTAAATCTAGTTGGGCTTTCCTGACCGCTTCTGCTTTGGTGATTTCTGGCTGTTTTAGGTATTCGTAAAACTTGTTCATGAATATAGCAGTGGAATCATCACGCACTTTCCACAATGTCCCTAAGGTAGAACGCGCTCCCGATTTAATCGCAAAACCCGCTAACCCTAACATCGCTTGATCGTCCCCTTTAGCAGTTTGACAAGCACTCAGAACGAGTAAATCAATTTGGTCTTCTCCCAACAATTCTTGACTACGCAGCAGTTGTTCGAATTCTTTGACATTAATTTTATTTTCCCAGGTTAGTATAAAAGTCTCGTCAGCTTTGGAGCTAAATTGACCATGAGTAGCTAAGTGTATCACATTAGAGGTTTTAGTGGTTATTTCCTTAGACACTCTTTTGCTAGTGAAGTCTTGATTGAGCATGACTGAGTCTGGGTTCAACCTTTTAGCAATTTGCTCAATTTCCTGCTTCACCCCTGGTAAAGATTTAAAGCCTTGACGAGCTTCACTCAATCCCCCAGCAATGATACTAAATTTATCTTTTCGTAACGGTTGTGGATCTAGCAGTTGCAACCCTAGAGACACGGAAATATTGTATTTTTCCACTAGATACTGCTCTCCATCGTGTAAGGCTGCCATCGGCAATTTACGTAATTTGCCATCCAGGATAAACACCAGGGTTTTGGTATCCGTTAAAATTTGCTCTTGTTCCGCAGGTCGGATGAGCCAGTCATAAACTTTTTGGAGGTGGGGTAAGCGTTGGTTTTGCTTAAAGACAGGATGGAGAAAGCTCAAAAATCTGGTCAGGGTTTGATCCACCTCTGCTGCAGACACAGACGTAGAATAATAGCCAATGGGTTTACCGGGGGCGGAGACAATCACAGCTAAACGTTCTGGCAAAATAATCGGGTAAATTACCGTTGCTGACCTGTCAATCTGATCAATTTGGGCAACATTAGCATCTAAACAAGCTTGCCGGAAAAAGTTATCCAATTCTGCTAATTGTAAATCCTCAATGACCTGGCGTGCTTTTTTTAGATACTCTTGACTAGGATTACCGTCTAGCAACAATTCTACCATTTCTCGGTATACTGGTTCAACGCTTTTTCGGAAGGAAAACTGGATATCTGGATTAATGGAAACCAAATCACCACGCAAGCTTTTTAAGTCTTTAACCGCTTCAGTATAGGCCGCGATCGCTTCGATTGATTTTCCCTGTTTTTTGTGCAATTTACCTAATTGCCAAGCCGCTTGGGAACTAATTTCCGTGGCGTTAATTTGTTGGGCAATAATTAAGGATTTTTGGGTAAGCTTGATAGCATCAGCTAACTGACCATTGCTACTATAAAGTTTACCCCAGTGATAGAGGGCATAGGCTTCAGCTTGGGCATCCTTGAGTTTGCGGGCAGATTTCACCGCTTGCACAAGGATTTGATTGACTTGTTGGAGCGTCAAGGATTTACCTTGGTTACCCATTTGTTGCCAACTAGCGGCTAAGTTTACTGCCCCATAAATGGAGGAGCGACTGGGCTGTAACTGGCTCAGTTGTTGGTAAATTCGCGGAGCGATAGCATTAGCATTTTGCCACTGTTCTAATTGGACATAGAGGCGTAGTTGGTTGAGCCGAGTTTTAACTTTTTCTTCTGGATTATTACTCGCAATTTCTGCCCGTTTAAAGTAATCTAATGCTGCTAAATTATCGCCAGCATCAAGGGCTGTATTGCCTAAACTCAACAGGATAATGCCTAATTGGTTAGTGGCTTCCAGACCCTGAGCCATAGATAAGCTTTGTTCGAGTACCTCTCTACTAGCGTTTACATCCCCCAACACTTCTAAAGCGATCCCTAAACTTCTGAGCATTGCTACTTTAACGGCAGACTCTTCTGTAGTTGCTAATTGTTGATTAATCTCTTCTAGGATATCTTTTGCACGATTATAAAATCCTAAGCTTTGCAGGGCTTCAGCCTGGTTAATTTTGCTAATCAAAGCACCAGTTTTATCTCCCGCTTGATCATAATACTTTTGTGCCAGTTTAAATGTTTCTAGGGCAGATTTGTTTTGTCCAGTGTGGAAAAGCAGTCTGGCTTTGGTATTAATAATTTGTGCCCACAACAGAGGATTGTTACTGGTAGCTGATTCGACTAAATTAAGGCTGGATTCAATAGCGGTTTGGGCAAGGTTCCACTGACTGAGGTGTTGGTAAGCCAAGGATAGATAATTCAAACTCAAGGCTTGATGGAGAGAGTCACCGCGAGTTGCGTAATCTTGGGCTGCTTGTTCCCAGATTTCCGCTGCTTTAGCAAATTGTCCCCTGTTGAAATAGGCTCTGCCTTGGTTAAGTTTACTACGTTGACTGGTAGCCTGAGGAGTTTGGGCTTGCAAGGTCGGAGCAATACTAACTTCGGGGTGTTCAGGGGATGCGATCGCTAAACTAGGAGTAGCTGTCAGTGCTAGCAATAAACTGGGTAATCCGACAGTAACTAAATTTAAGATGGTTTTCATGATTGTCTTGGTAAGATATTAATGGTTAAAGTAGGGTGGGCAAAGTAATCGCTCTCATTAATACTGATTGGAACCAAACTGTTTTTGCCCACCTTAGCAGTAATCAGCTAAAGTAGGGTGGGCAAAATACTCTAATCATTAATATTGATTGGAACCAAACTATTTTTGCCCACCTTAGCAGTAATCAGTAATTTATAAACTCTTGGATTAATGGTTAAAGTAGGGTGGGCAAAATAATTTCATCATTAATACTCATTTGAACCAAACTGTCTTTGCCCACCTTAGCAGTAATCAGTTAAAGTAGGGTGGGCAAAATAATCGCTCTCATTAATATTGATTGGAACCAAACTGTTTTTGCCCACCCTACAATCTAATCTTCTTTAATAGCACAAGTTGCTCGTAGGAAATCGAGCGCCTGGATTGAGTTGACAACAGCCACTAATTCCACATTACCTTGCTCATTAATAATCCAAGCATTAGCTTCCACTATTGGTGCTTTGGTATTAGTTTCTGGTTTACTATCAAATGCTTCGGGTATGGCCCGCACTATGGATAGATCTGGTATATCCCGCACATCCGATAAAATTTGCCCACCGGGCACCATAGCACTGGGGTCTTGGGGGATGCCACCCCGTCCGGTGATATAAAAACTACTGGTAGCAGTCCAACGGCAACTTTTAGCGATTTCTTGAGTGCGATCGCGCAGTTCTGTCGGTAGTTGAATTAAGCCATTAGCGGGATCGGCGTCAGGATTGTTAATGGTGATCACCCCATCTACCCCAAACTGAGAACTAGCGGTAATGGCACTATCAGGAAATACAAATAAGCCTTGGGTAGTAATGGCAATATCTCCACCATTGCCTAGATTAGCATTGGCTTGGATCAAGCTGCCTTCCATCAGAGTCACTAAATCCGAGTTAATGGTAATGTTGCCACCATCGCCATTGTTATCAGCTTCCGCAGTGATGGTGCTGCCATTACGCAACAGTAAACCGTTTGTGATATCCAGGGTAATATCGCCTCCTTGCCCAGAGAAGGTGGAGGCGGTGATACTAGCGCCATAATTGAGGTTGATGGTATCAGCGTCGATAAATAACATTCCCCCATTACCCGATCCGAGATTTCTGATCCTAATTTGGGCATCTTGGGTATCTGGATCTCCTGAGATAGTTAACTTGGAAGTGTTAATCCTGATTTGGCCAGCATTGCCACTGGGGATGGGATCTGCTCCAAATAATCTTTGGACAAAAACACTAGGACGTGGTACATTACTCGAAATCTGAGTCGTGGTAAAAGGATTTGCCAGAGTATCGAGTAAGGTTACGGACTCCGAAGCATTGATAGTAACAGTACCAGCATTACCGGAACCACCGGCAGAAGCACCAATTACTCCACCATCCTTGAGCAGCAATCTTGTTGTATTTACCACCACACTACCCCCATTACCTTCACCAAAAGAGGCAGCACTAACTATGCTCTCGTCGTTGACACCTGGAATTAAACCCACTATCTCAATGGATTCCGTAGCATTGAGGCTAATATTACCCCCATCACCTTTACCGGCAGTAAACGTGAAAATGTTTGCTATAGCTAATCTCAGTTGATTGGTGGAGATGGTCAGGTCTCCTGCTGTTGCTTCGCTGAAGGTCAAAGAATTTACATTACTAGTCAAAGCACTCTGATTATCAGGGCTAAAACCAATCAAATCCACCGATTCAGAAGCAACGATGTTGATATTCCCTGGGGCACCTTCCCCAAAGGTGTTGATCAATACCTGTGCTCCCCCTTGGACTGTTAAATTTTTGGTAATAATTTCTAGATCTCCCCCGTCACCACTGGATATGGAGAGGTTAGCCACAAAGGTATTGATACTGCCGTTGGCGTCATTATCTCCAATAGTTACCGTTTCGGTACCATGAAGTATGGTATTTCCTGCCCTCTGAGAACCTTCATTCTGAGTCAGTACGATTGAGTTATCTCCTACGGTAATGGTTGCTCCCCTCAATCGGATCGAGCCAGCCGTTTCGCCACTGGTATCGAGCAGGGCGTTTTCGGTCAGTTGAATATCCCCTAAGTTTGACAGTTGACTCAAGTCCATATCCCAGCCGGATCCTACCGGTGTTAATGGCACCATCGCCCTAGAATTGTTGCTACCTACTGCGGCGATTTCGATTTGTCCCCCTTCTGCCGAGAGCAAACCACCCCTGAGGCTAATCTCTCCTCCTAGCAAGGCTAAAGTATTCCCCGGTTCAACCTGTAATTGGGATTCTAGATTACTGCGATCGAAAGGAGCGAAACTGCTGCCATTGAGGGTATGTCCTGGACCATTTACTGTAATATTTCCCGGATTTGTTCCCATCTGTAAACCAGGGGTAATATTAATCGTTAATAACGGCGCTTGGTTTGGTTCAGTAGCACTAAATTCAATCCCATCTCCAAATACTACACTCTCGGCAGTAGTAGCGAAAAATGAACCACCTATAGCCACCGAAGCATTTTCTCCAAAGATAATCCCAGCGGGATTAATCAGAAATAAATTAGCGTTACCATTAGCACGAATCAAGCCGTCAATGTTAGAAATATTCCCTCCGGTGACACGGCTAAATATATTGACAATATCCGCAGCATTGTTAAAAAAGGCTGACCCGTTGCTGGGTACAGAAAATTCCGAGAAGCTATGAAATAGATGATCTGAAGTACGTACCCCAGATTCAATTAAGAAATTCACCCCATCATCACTAGTCACGGTAGTGGATAAGGTGCCATCACTGCTGATTTGGGCGGTGGCGATGTTGGGGATGAGGACACTAGAGACTAAAAGATGGCCGAGTAAATACCATCGCTGAATAGTTTGATTCATCAACTTGACCCTGGTGGCTGATGTAATTTTGCTTTGAGTGGGATATGGTTATTTTTCCCATCAGCGATGGTTAAACTTACAAATCGTCAGCTGACAGCTGTCAGCCGTGAGCTAAAAGCTAAAGTAGGGTGGGCAAAGTAATTTAATCATTAATACTCATTTGAACCAAACTGTCTTTGCCCACCCTACAATCTAATCTTCTGTCGCTCTTGCCTCTTGCCTCTTGCCTCTTGCCTCTTGCCTTTTGCCTTTTGCCCTTGCCCGTAGCCCTATATTAAATTACTTCGTACCATACAAGCGATCGCCTGCATCCCCAAGTCCTGGAACAATATAGCCATGGTGATCTAAATCTTGATCAATAGCCGCCGTATAAATCACTACATCTGGATGCTGCTGTTGGAAATAGTCAAGCCCTTGCTGTGCTGCTAATAAGCACAGAAACTTAATGGACTTCGGGCTAACTTCCTTGAGTCGGTCAACAGCAGCAACGGCAGTATTACCTGTAGCTAACATCGGATCAACCACCAACACATCTCGCTGAGTCATATCATCGGGGAGTTTGAAATAATATTCGATGGGCACAAAGGTATGGGGGTCACGATACAAACCGATATGACCGACACGAGAGGATGGGATTAGTTCTAGAATACCATCTAACAGACCCTGTCCAGCTCGCATAATCGAGACAATCACCATCTTCTTTTCTGAAGCCAGCATCGGAGCTAGCATCGGCCCAATTGGTGTATTGATTGGTTCATCCTTCAGGGGCAAATCCCGTGTTACCTCGTATGCCAACAATAACCCAACTTCTTTAAGGAGTTTACGAAATTTGGCTGTACTCGTTCCAGCCTGACGCATCAGGCTTAACTTATGCTGCACAAGGGGATGGTAAATTACTTTGACATTATTGATCATTATAGCGGTTTTCAATTGGGTGAGGTACAGAGTCTTGGGTTTTAGGGAACAGGGAACAGGGAACAGGGAACAGGGAACAGGGAACAGGGAAAAAATCCTGTGTACCTGATTAGGCTATAAACCGCTATAGTAATTGGTCATTAGTGATTGGTGCCTACCTATTTGACTTTAACAGAAAGTGACACTATTTCAAAAATAAACGGTTGCGTGGCTAATTTGTATATGGCTAATTTGTATATAAAGTGTGATTAGCGCATTAATTATCACAACATCAATAATAAGATAGCATTTACAAATATATCATGAAAACAAATGCTGATTTATGATAAAACCCAAAAATCCTAGTATCCCTCTTTACTGCTGTTCCCTATTCCCAAATCCGCTGTTTTCTTTTTTAATCAATCCTCTGTTTACATCTCAAATAAAAATTCGATATTATGAATACTAAATTCTTGAATTATCAGCGCCTAATTCACCTGATTACTGCGTTGGGTATGCTTTTTCTAGGAGCTTGCACTGGAAAACCCAACCGTCTAGCCCAGCAAAGTTTTGAGGTCAAATTCTTAGTCGGTAGCGCCTTAGGGCAATTCTGCGAGCAAGCAGCGGAGCAATTTAACCAACAACAGCCCAAATTAGACAATGGCAAGGGGTTTTATCTCAACTGCGACACTAAAAGTAGTAGCGATGTGGTAACTACTCTGACATCCATGGCGCAACAACTCAAATCCCGTAGCCTTAAGCGTAATGGGCCAGAATTTCCTACCTTAGTTTCCGTGGATGGGGAAATCTATCATCGTCAGTTAATCGATCAGATCAATCAGATTTTTCCAGGGAAAGATTACATTGGAGAAATTACCGATGCACCGTTGTTAGCCCATAGCCCCATGGTATTTATGACATCGGCAGAATTAGCCGATGGATTACGGCAGCAACCGGATTTGTACAAAGCTTTGGTTAATACCAAAACCCACCAGGAACTGGATCCCAATAGCCCTCAATTGCCCATTCACCTTGTCCACACTGCTCCTACTGGCTCCAATTCTGGTTTACAAACCTTAGTGGCTCAATTTGCCAGTGTATCTGACAAACGACCAGAACACTTGACAGTAGCAGATGTGCAGGGTTATCAGACACAGATCCAAGCCATACAAAGTAAAGTGATTCGCTATGGTGTCTCTACCAGGTCCTTGGCAAAGGACATGGTGAAGAATGGTTCATTTTGGGCATCAATTGCTTCAGTGTACGAGTCTTCGGTGATTGCTGCAAATTCCGATCAGCAAGCTGGGCAAAGCCGCTATGAGGCAGTGTATCCCCAGGCCACCTTTACCTCCAATATGCGAGCAATTTTACCCAACGCTCCTTGGGTCAGTAGGCAGGAAAAGGCTGCTGCGCAACAGGTGATTGACTATTTGCGATCGCCCCAAGTCCAAAAAATTGCCACAGAACTTGGTTTAAGGCCAGGTGTACCAGAAGTGCCATTAGGTGCCAAGTTTTCTGCTCAATTCGGTGTTGACTCCAAGGCCAAATACGATTCCCTGGGTTCCCCTCAACCAGAGGTAGTGGCAGCAATGCTCAAGTCCTGGCAGGAATTTGCCAAAAAACCCTCACAAGTGGTGGTGCTGGTAAACTCTTCCGGTTCTATGTCGGAGAATAAATTAGCAGCGGTTAAAAAGACTTTGCGCGCATACATCGACAGTTTAGGACCAAAAGAGCAAATTGCGCTGATTGATTTTGATTCCGAGATTCGTCCACCAGTATTGGTAGATAGCAGCCCTCAAGGACGCGATCGCGCTATGGCGTTTATTGTTAATCTCAACCCTGACGGGGGTAATCGGTTATATGATGCTGCCCTGGAAGCCCGTAACTGGTTACAAAACAATTACCGAGAGCGTGCCATTAATGCTGTAGTGATTTTGACCGATGGCGACGATTCTGATTCTAAGATTCGTCTTGAGCAACTTTATCAAGAACTGGAAAAAAGTGGCTTTTCCAGCGAGAAGCGAATTGCATTTTTCACTATTGGTTACGGTAACGAAGGAGACTTTAATCCTAAAGTACTAGAACAAATTGCTGAATTTAATTGGGGATACTACCGTCAAGGGTATCCATCAACTATTTCTCAATTAATGGCAGATTTAAAACTAGAGTTTTAAAAATATGAACTATTAATTGATAATGAGTCCCTCTAAATTATAGAGCTATCGTTGATCAGCCAATGATTAAACTTAGCTTACCCTTTTATTATCCCATGTCTTTGCTAGTCGGTGGGTAAGCATATGCGCTACGCGCACGCGTGCGCGTTCAGCGGTCAGTGGTCAGCGCTCAGTGGTCAGCGCTCAGCTGATGTCACAGAGATGAAACCAATGCGTACCTGTTTTATTCAAAAGCACCTCAAGTAACGCATTAGCTGGGAGCTCTCAGCTGAATGCTTACGTGA
Source organism: Moorena sp. SIO4G3 (assembly GCF_010692305.1). Taxonomy (NCBI): domain Bacteria; kingdom Bacillati; phylum Cyanobacteriota; class Cyanophyceae; order Coleofasciculales; family Coleofasciculaceae; genus Moorena; species Moorena sp. SIO4G3. The sequence goes on from NZ_JAAHIG010000266.1 coordinate 11,615, forward strand.
CTCCCAAGGCTGAAAGCCCCGTGTTTTTAAACCGGGTCAGAAGTTACCCCAGCGAGCAATCCCTCGCTGGGGCAGCCTTTATGGTTGGTCGGCTATGGGTAAAAGGGTTAAAACTTTGAGGCGCGACCCATGGCGAATTTAATTCGCCTATGGAACGCGCGCCTCCATGATTAAGGCTGCCTTATTTTAAGGTTTCGTCTCCGGGATGAAAGCCAGGTAGCGACTTGAGTCGCCGTGAAAAAGATTCTGTCTTGAGTTGACGATTTTCGCTAAACGTGTTAGCGTAAGAATATACAGAAAAGGTCGAGTTCTGATGATAATCTTAGAGTTTAAAGCACAAGGCAAAAATACCCAGTATCAAGCTATATACGAAGCTATTCGGACAGTTAAATTTATCCGTAATAGTTGCCTTCGTTTATGGATGGACAATAAAGGGACAGGGAAGTACGACCTTAGTAAATATTGCAAAATACTAGCTAAAGAGTTCCCGTTTGCCAATGAGTTAAACTCTACGGCTCGACAAGCTGCGGCTGAAAGAGCTTGGTCATCAATTTCTCGCTTCTTTGAGAACTGTAAAAAGAAAGTACCTGGGAAGAAAGGCTATCCCCGTTTTCAAAAGCACTGTAGATCAGTTGAATATAAGCAGTCAGGATGGAAATTATCCCCTGATAAAAAATCAATAACTTTCAGTGATAAAAAGGGGATTGGGAGGCTGAAGCTCAAGGGTACCTGGGACTTGTGGCGCTTGGACAAGAAGCTGATTAAGCGAGTCCGCATTGTCAAAAGAGCAGATGGGTACTATGTTCAGTTTTGCATTTCTGTTGAGGTAAACGAACAGCTAACCCCAAGTCACTCGACAATCGGATTAGACGTAGGACTAAAAGAGTTCTACACGTGCGGCTTGTTCCAAGTAGGAATCTTCGGGAAAAAGCCAGGAGCCAAAAGCTTCAAGGAACAACACGAAGGGGTATGACTTGGGTGACTCGCGGGGAACACCCCAA
>NZ_JAAHIG010000267.1:0-12604 GCF_010692305.1 Moorena sp. SIO4G3
TGCGTTCCCACTGGTCCGAGACGCAAAGCATAGCGGCGCGTCATGATAGCACGGCTCCTGATTGACTCAACTCTCTACATTTATCGATTCTAAACTAGATTGATTCCTATTTGATGACACGCCCTAGCTGTGAGACCCATAACTTCTGGAAATCCTTAGATTATTTTCTCCATTGACTCCATCGTTTAATACGCCCCTTCGAGTAGAAACCAGTCCTGAACCCGGGTCTGGGGAAGGCTCTTACCCCTTCCACTTCTAATATGCGCCTTTCATCGGTCGCCCATCTGTCTAAATTGTATCGACATAAGAGTGAAGCGGTACGGGAAAACCGCTACCGCGTAACATCCTTGTAGAATCCCCCGTGTTTTAACCGGGGGAGATGTCAAATCAATATAGAACAGAACGATAAAGCCATCGAAACAGTCGAACGCAGCAAAGCCCGGGACCTAGTGCAACTGCTCACCAACCGCGACCTTTATCCTAAAGGTAACGTTCCCCAAGAGATAATCACCGAGTTAGATCGACTGCGTCGAAACATTCCATCATTGGAAAAACAGTTACAATTAGTTTTTGATAAACTATCAGGAAATAGGGATGACAAACAACAACAGCAACGACAATCTTTAGAAGATTCTCGGAAACAACTACGGCAAGAATTACAGCAGTCGCGACAGCAGTTAGATCAGGTGCTCAAAGAAATCAATGATAACTATGACTCCAGTTTCAGTCTAACTCAAACCGTGGAAACTATTCCGTTTAGGGATATTCAGAGCCTGATTGATCAAGGCACTGCTATGATTGAGTGGTATGTTACCAGGGATAAAATTCTTACCTTTATTGTCACCAGTCACAGTCAGCAGCCCATAGTTGTCTCATCCTCTCCTGAAAACCTGAAAACCTTGGAAAAGTGGGATAAAGACTATACCAATGCCTACCGCGAACAAAAAAATCAATGGATAACCGATCTATCCTCTCGTCTAGCCGATCTCGCTACAATATTAGATATTGATAACATTATTTCTGAGATTGATCGAGTATTTGAGAACTTTGGGGGTAAATGCGATCGCTTAATTCTAGTGCCCCATCGTTTCCTGCATCTGTTTCCACTCCATGCTTTACCGTTATCAAAGGATAATTTACTTATCGACCGCTTTGAAAGAGGAGTAAGTTATGCTCCTAGTAGCCAGTTACTAAAACTAACAAAAGAACAACATCGCCCTAATTTCAATCATCTATTTGCTATCCAAAACCCAACTAGATCTGAAGCAAAACCCTTGCCTGGCTCGAAACTAGAAGTTGATAAAATCCGACAATACTTTGACCCAAACCACAGTATAGTTCTTGCTGAAGCAGACGCAACAGAAGCCAAACTAAATCAAAATCTCAAGCAACTCCGCTCTGCTCACTGTGTCCACTTTTCTTGTCATGGCAAGTTCGAGCCTAAATCTCCCCTAGAATCAGCCCTACTTCTAGCAGATGCAGACCTAACCTTGTATAAAATTTTTAAATTTGACCTCAATCAATGTCGTCTTGTCGGCTTTTCTGCCTGTGAAACTGGGATGACCCTTTCCAGTAACAAAGAAAAAAGTAACAAAGACGAAGATACTGGCTTACCTAGTGGTTTAGATGAGTATATTGGTTTGCCTAGCGGTTTTCTCTATGCAGGGAGCCCTAGCGTTGTCAGCACTCTCTGGACAGTCGATCCTCTAGCCACTGCTTTATTAGTGATCAAATTCTACAAAAACCTGAAACGACTGCCAACATTAGAAGATGGGGATGTTTCAACCGCCTTAGTTAACGCCCAATTCTGGTTACGAACACTGCACAGTAAAACCTTAGCAAGAATCCAAAAAAGTCAACAGTTTAAGGGTTTGATAGCTCAAATATTTGAAAACAATAAGCGCAATCGTCGCAAATTCAATGACTTACTATATGCTGCCATTAACCGCCAACCCTATCCTTTTGCTAACCCCTATTATTGGGCCGCTTCCGTCGCCACAGGCACTTAGGGGTTAGGATTGTAAGATTGGCAGAATTTTTCCATGCCTTCTTTCTCAATATAGATAGCAACTGGAGTAGCAATTAGTCCGGCTACGACCGGTGGAAATAGGAGTAATTCAGCCAAAAACTCAGCTATATGTGGTATTAGTGCAGGCAAGTATTTTTCTCTCAAATTTTGATATTGTGGCTGACAGATGAAATCACGACATTTCCGAAGTATCTCAGTAAACCAACGCAAGTCAGCATTATCTTCTACCCCTTCAATCCCATTCCGAGTGGCTAGGGATTCAGCAGCATCAGCTAAATCACCATCCCACTCTTCGATTACGTCAAGAGCTTCTAGCGCTTCTGGATTATTGGCCAGTTCGGAACGTAAGCTTGAAATCTCTTCTGATGTAAGTGTAGTCATCAAGTTAGTAGAGTAAACTTGCTGAATTTGACAACACTTTTCAGTTTACAACAATTGTTATCAACAATAGCATTTTTTATGCTATTTTTAGCGTTTATCATAGCTATGAGGTACAAATTATTTTTTCCCTCTTGCCTGTTGCCTGTTGCCTGTTGCCTCTTACCTACTCCCTACTCCCTACTCCCTATTCCCTTTGCTATATAAGGTACCTTAAATTTTGTTAAACCTACTCGACACTGCCTGCTTTCTTGAAACTCTCTCAGGGCATCCGTGAAATAAATTGTACTAACAGGGGGGCGCTAAACAACAGAGCGATATCAATAACGGTGATAGTGGCGAAGCGAATCTGTTGACTACTCATAATTACTTATTTCCTCATTTATCAAGGTAGCTTAAATTTTTTTAACCCTACTCGACACTGCCTGCTTTCTTGAAACTCTCTCAGGGCATCCGTGAAATAAATTGTACCAACAGGGGGGCGCTAAATAACAGAGCGATATCAATAACGGTGATAGTAGCGAAGCGAATTTGTTTACTACTCATAATTACCTATTTCCTCATTTATCAAGGTACATTAAATTTTGTTAACCCTGGTCTCTTGGCAAAGCTTGGCCAACGGCCTTAGCTCCCTTGAAACACCTTCAGGGCATCCGAGAAATAAATTGTACTAACAGGGGGGCGCTAAACAACAGAGCGATATCAATAACGGTGATAGTAGCGAAGCGAATTTGTTGAGTAGTCATAATTACTTATTTCCTCCAGCTGTTATCTAAAACTTCTTTAAAGTTGATGTGAATATACTACAGTCCAAAATAATTCCAGTTCACGGACTTAGCTCACCCACCTTAGTGATTTTCCAGACCGATTGGTGTGATCTGGATCACAATAGCAAAGGGAGTAGGGAGTAGGGAGTAGGGAGTAGGGAGCGGTGCGACCCGTGATGGCGAGCAATCCCTTGACCGTAGGTCACGCGGGGCGCGTTCGCCATCACGGAAAGCCCACGCCCTGGGAACAGAAATTCTCGCATTTGTATTTGAGTTGTAAACAAATCCCTGAGGCAAGATGCAAGAGGTAAGAGGCAAGATGCAAGATGCAAGAGCTATATAGAGATTTTTGGGAATTGAAAAAACTCTAATCACTGTTTACAATTCATTTGGAAACCCGATACCAATCCAGGTATTTTCCTTAATGCATATAAAATAAAATTTGTCAAGCAAATTTACTGAACTTTTATTCTAGGCAAAATGTCCTAGAAGCCTGTGGTAAATTTAACTCAAAGACTGCGGAAGCTTGCCAATCGAAAAGATTGGCATAGGGAGGATTCCGTTCCCCGATTCTCATCAGTCAAGGGTGTATCTGAGGGTGTATCTGATTTTTATTCAACCGCTGGTAATACAACTAGCTTGCTCCGGATTAGGTAGCGCTAGCCCTGTATCAAGAGGTAAACATCCCATGCGGCAAATTAATTTGTAATCAGAGTTAAAACTTCTGCTGATGACACCCTTTTTTCGCAAGGCTTTTGCCCATCTACCCAAAAAAACTCCTAGGTCACAGCCATCAGATGGTCACCAAGGCGCTAATCAAGCCTCTACTTCCAGGAGGTTCGATGCTAAACCAGATCATCGTCGGCCTTCGTTCCCAAGATATTCTTTAGTCCTACTATTATTCCTCAGCTGTAGTATTTCCATTGGGTTAACTACAACGTTAGTGTCTGCCCAAAGTGATGGTAGTAGCACCGATTCCAACAAAACCCTACGGGAGAGTACCATCGAGGAACTCAAGGAAAAATCTCAACCTACCTTTGCTCTACCTTCCCCACCAACTAAAGCTCCTGAGATCGATGCTCCTCCTGCGGGTAAGTACATCCTAGAATTCAATCGCAGCCCAGTAGTAGGGTCTCGTCTTAGTTTAAGAGGGATCTATGACGAGGCACGGCTAGGGTTTACTCGTCCCCGAGATTGGCAACTGAAATCTGTCAAAGCCTTGATTCGCTTTCGCCATTCTCCAGCGCTCTATGCCACTCGCTCTAATCTTACCGTTCTAATTAATGGTGTTAGCGTTGGCAGTATTCCTCTCAACCGCCAGGAGGGGGAAATTGGGAATGTGCTCTTTAATATTCCGATCGACCAACTCCGTAACTACAACCAAATCACAATTGCGGCGCTACAGAATAACTCTCCTACCTGTACTCAAGACCCCTATGATCCTTCCCTATGGACAGAAATTCTGCCGGATTCAAAAATAGTCTTTGATTTTGAACCCCAACCGATTGCTCTAGACTTCAATCGCTATCCTTACCCAATCTTTGATGACCTTAGTCTAGAACCAAATCAAATTACTTATTTGTTGCCCAAGAAGATTGATGATAATTGGTTAACTAGCACTGCTCGTTTCCAAGCTTCCTTAGGTAGGCTAGCGGATTATCGTCGCCTGAAGACCTCCTTAGTGAAATCGGTTAAAGAGGCAAGTGGAGCGGGGATTAATCGCTTTTCTGGTAATCGATTGGTAATCATAGGCACACCAGAACAACAGCCAGAACTCAAATCCCTGAAATTGCCCCTTCCTGTAGGAAACAATAAGATTCTCGATGCTAAGGACAAAGCCTTACCACCGGATGTCGGGGTCTTAATGTTAACCACCACTCCTGGCAATGAAGCCGCAGTATTGGTAGCAACGGGTAATGGGCCAGAAGGAGTGGCGAAAGCAGTACAGTTTTTAGTGCAATCCCAAGACCGTCAAATTGCTACCAGTCAAGTGATCTTAGTCGAAAAGCTAGAGGAAGTGCCAACCCCTGCACCCCGTGATTGGCCAGACTATTTACCTCTAGAACCCACATTCAAGCTCAGCGACCTCAAAACTCCCTACAATCAACCGATTGAGGATATCACAGTCAGGGGTTCTGATTCCCCACCCATTACGATTGACTTCCGGGCATTGCCCGATGATCAGTTTGAGGGGGATAACTATATGAACCTAATTTATAGCTACAGCCCCCAAATTAATCCCAAAACCTCAGTAGTGGAAGTCAAGCTAGATGGCATTGCCCTGATCGGCAAAAAGCTAACCTCCATCGATGGTGGCACTAGAGAGTCCCTGAGGGTTGCCCTGCCTACTGACAAAATCAACCCCTATTCTAAAATCGAGGTGGATTTTCGTCTTGATGCTCGGGAACGCCGCTCCTGTAGCAAAGTAACTGACCAACAGCTTTGGGGTACATTGCACAGTGATACAAATTTTGAACTCCAGCGCACCAGTGTTGCCAAAGTACCAGATTTGGGGTTGCTGAAAACTGGTTTCCCCTTTGCTGCTCCTCAGGATTTATCCAATACCGTTATTGTGCTACCAAAAGACCCCTCAACCAGTGTACTGATGACATTACTAAAGTTCACTAACAGACTGGGACGGTTAAGCAAAGCAGAATCAATCCAGCTATCAGTTTACACCAAAGACTCTTTACCGACTGAGGAACGCAGTGACCATCATCTGGTCGGAATTGGTACTCAAAATAAATTTCCGTTTCCCGAAATTTTCTCCTCTGGTGACTTTAAATTAAAAGATTTCTTGACACGGCAGCGCAGTGATAGTCAGATTCAAACCTGGTCTGATCATGATGGGGTGATCAAAGAAATTATCTCGCCATGGAATAAAGAACGGGTGCTGCTTGCTCTAATTGCTCAAACCGAAAAAGGTTTAGATAAAGTCCAAGATTTCTTAAGCCAAGACCCACTATTCTCTCAAATCAAGGGAGACACGGTACTAATTAGTGCTAACTCGGAAAATCCCGATATTTATGACCAAAATTCTTATAATATGGATTTTATCCAGCAAGAGCGAAAGCGTCAAATGGAAAAACCTGAGTTGACTCAGCAAATTTTTAACTTCATAATAAGAAGTTGGTTGATGTTAGCTCCAGCTATTATAGCTGCTACCCTGATTAGTTACGGGGTTATTCAGTTTTATCTACAAAAAATGGCTAGGGATAGAAATTAATGACTATTCCATTTTTAAAGATTAGGTCAAAACCGGGTCAAAGAGGCTTGGTGACGACACCCCAACAGCGAGAGAAACTAACAGTCTGGGTAGTGGAAGACTTACCCTATATATTTGGCGAGATTTTACAGTGGCTAAGTCGCCGTCAATTGCTGTTGCTAATTGTATCTTTACTATTACTATTCATTCCTCTAATTACTGCTCGCCCACCAATTTGGCAACAAGGGTTGCTTGGTTTAATTTTGTTACTGGTGGGACGGGTGATTATTCAGATGGAGGAAGATAAACCCAATCGTAAAACCAGTGAATATCTCCACTTATTGTTGGTTTTACTTAGCGTTTTCACTACCCTACGCTATTTTTATTACCGCACTCGATATACCCTTAATTTTGAAGGGTGGCTGAATATCGTTTTTTGCTTGCTGTTGTATGGAGCAGAATTTTATGCGATCGCCACCTTATTTCTGGCGTACTTTCAAACCTTAAAAATCAAAGAACGTCAAGCGGTTAGTTTAGAAAATATTCCCCAAGAGGAGTGGTTTAGCGTTGATATTTACATTCCTACCTATAACGAAGATATCGAAATTGTCCGCAAAACAACCTTAGCGGCTGTAGCCATTGACTATCCGGCTGATAAAAAATCGGTTTATGTTCTTGATGATGGCAGAAAGTATCCAGAGCGTAGGGAAAAGTTGCGCCAAATGTGTGAGGATATAGGCTGCGAACTCCTAACTCGGGATAACAATGATCATGCTAAAGCTGGCAATATCAATACGGCTTTTCACAATACCAAAGGAGATTTAGTCCTTATTCTGGATTGTGACCACATTCCCGCTAAAAGCTTATTGAAGGAAACTGTTGGCTTCTTTTTTAACCCTAAGGTTTCCTTTGTCCAAACACCCCACTGGTTTTATAACCCAGACCCCTTTGAGCGTAATCTGCTCACAGAAGGCAGAATACCTGTGGGTAATGAACTGTTTTATAAGGTGCTGCAAAAGGGCAATGATTTCTGGAATGCAGCTTTCTTTTGTGGGTCTGCGGCGGTGATTCGGAAAACCCACGTCATGGAAATCGGAGGTATTGCTACCGAAACAGTTACCGAAGACTGCCATACTGCCTTCCGTCTGCACTCAAAGGGTTACGAGTCGGTCTATTACGACAAGATTATGGTGGCAGGTTTAGCGCCAGAGAAATTTTCGGCCTATATCGGTCAACAGGTACGTTGGGCTAGGGGAATGGCTCAGATTCTGCGCCTGGAAAATCCCTTGTTCAACCGGAAGGTGAATTTGAGCCTGGCGCAACGGTTGTGCTACATGAGTGCCACAGCCCACTTTTTCTTCGGCTTCCCGCGATTGATGTATGCGATCGCACCCACTCTATTCTTATTATTTGGCATCAATTCGGTTAAGGGTCTCGGTTTTGAAACCTTGTGCTATGCTCTGCCTCACGTTATCTTATCGATGCAGACCAACCACATTCCCTACAAGCACGTCCGTTTTTCCTTCTGGAACGAGATTTTTGAATTTGCCCTGTCATTCCAGGCGGGAATTGTTACCCTCTTAGCTCTGATTAATCCTAAGTTAGGGTCTTTCAATGTTACAGATAAAGGGATGAATGTTACCAAGCGCAGCTTTGATTTTGATTCGGTAAAGTACCTGGTGTTAGTGGCTGCACTGGCTACTGCTGCCTTGTTTACTGTACCCCTGTGGCTATGGTTAAGACCAGAGGATAGCCAAGCGGTGATTGTTAATGTGTTTTGGTCTATCTTTAACTTAATCCTGCTGATTGCTGCTTGTCTAGTTGCTTTCGAGCAACCCCAACTCCGTCGATCCCACCGGATGCCAAGGAAGTTAACGGCTGTGATTCATACTCCACACCACCGTTGGATCGGTAAAACCGTTAATATTAGTGAAAGTGGCGTCCAAATTCTGCTGAATACCCTACCCAACATCCCTGATGAAATTAGAGTGGAAATCGAAGGAGACTACGGACACAAGTGCTTGGTCCGAGGGCGGGTGGTGCGAGAAGTTGCTATGGGTGACCAGGTGAAGATATTTGTTAATTTTATTAATCTCACCCCTACTCAGCACGATGATCTGGTGTTAGTTATTTATTCTGATGTCAAGGAGTGGTATTCCCAGAGACGATCTCAGACCGACCATCCTCTACAATCCCTGAGGTTTATTGCTACGAGTCTCAGACGAGTTTTCCGTGAATTCCAACCAGCTCAAGAGACCAAGGTACGTCAAAAAGTTCAAGGGGCGGTGCAATTATATTGGGATTTTTGGAAAAACTATTCCGTTAGCGCGACAATCACGGAAATTGGGACTCATGATTTACGGTTGGAATTAGATGGCAGCCAGATTACCAATCTCGATATCATGCAGCAGACTAAACCCATGGTCAGTTTACTGGTAACTCAAGAATCGAATAACTTAAAAGATATTAGTTTTTTGGCTCAGGTGGAAACTATAGAGCAAGTTGATACCGGATCTGTTCATTCCATTGGGATCGAGTTAAGTTTTCCAGAATCAATGAAAGAGCAGCAAGCGATCAAAATTGAAAAGCTTCTCAATAGTTTAGATTGATTAAGCATTCAGCTGTCAGCTGTCAGCTTTCCGTAACAGAGATTAAACGAATGCTTACCTGTTTTCTTCAAAAGCTGTTCCCTTAGCTTGCCGATAGCTGATAGCTGATAGCTTACGCCTTAATTTAAAGTCTATTTAGTAAAATTATGGTAACATTGTAATATTGATTGGTCTGATTGAGATAACTAGACCGATTTTTTTTTACCCTAAATTGCTGTACTCTTTACTAAATCAGCTTTTTCGGCTATTGTCTCACTCTGTTAGCCGTAAAACCTAAAACCTACGACCTTAACTATTAGTAATTGACAATATGATCTTATAGCACAATAAACTATAATTAAAAAATTATAGCATTGATCATAGCTATGAGGTACACAGGATTTTTTCCGGTGATCCGCTGTTCCGGTGATCCGCTGTTCCCTGCTCTCTACTCCCTACTCCCTACTCCCTACTCCCTACTCCCGCGCAACCGATAATGAAAGTACCTCACCCAATTGACAACTGCTATCTATGAACCTTGAAGACGCTCTGGAATTCGCCAATGCCTTAGTGTTTGAAAAATCGGGGAATTATCTCACTGATTTACAGCAAGCCTTAATTGAGGCATCTTGGTCTTGGAAGCGTCAGAGTTATGATATTATTGCAGATACCTATGGCTATTCCCCGACTTACCTGAAACATGATGTCGGTCCGAAGCTGTGGAAACTTCTCTCAGAGGCTTTGGGGGAAAAAGTCAGTAAAAAGAACTTTCGCTCAGCGATCGAACGACGGTGGCGCAGTGAACAGGAAACTAGATCCTCGAACCAACAGCCAACTACACAAGAAACCACAACCCCAGTCGGGGACTCGAACGAGGAAACCGATGGGATTGGCTTAAGGCCACGCTACGGGAACGCAAAACCACGTCACGATTGGTCAGAAGCCGTTGATGTTCGTTTCTTTTATGGACGACAATCAGAACTAGCCCAGTTGCAGCAATGGATTCTGAGCGAACACTGTCGGCTAGTTGCCTTGTTAGGTATGGGCGGCATGGGCAAAACCTCCCTCTCCATCAAGCTTGCCCAACAACTCCAAAACCAGTTTGAGTTTGTTATTTGGCGCTCCCTACGTAATGCTCCTGACCTATCAGAGATTTTGACTCAGTTGCTGAGATTTCTATCCAATCAGCAAGAGATTGATTTACCAGATACCACAGACGATAAAATTTCCCGACTGCTGAATGATATACGCTCCCACCGCTGTTTGCTAGTTCTCGACAATATGGAAACAATTTTACAAGGGGGAGCTCAAAACAATGCTGCTGGACATTATCGAGCTGGATATGAAGAATACGGTAAACTGTTGAGACGCTGGGGGGAAACCTCCCATCAAAGCTGCTTAGTACTAACCTCTCGGGAGAAGCCTCAAGAAATTGGACTGCTAGAAGCAGAAGTGCTACCTGTTCGCTCCCTACAATTAAGTGGTTTAACAACTGCTGAAGGACAAGAGATTTTTAATATTGTCGGGTATTTTGAAGGTGAAGAAAAGGAATGGAATAAATTAATTAATGGTTATTCTGGTAATCCCTTAGCTCTAAAAATTGTAGCAACAACAATTCATAAATTATTTGCCGGTAATATTGCGGAATTTTTAAATCAAAATGCGATAATATTTGGCAATATTAAAAATCTTTTATATCAGCATTTTGCTCGATTAAGCGAGCCAGAACGAACAGTAATTTTTTGGCTCGCCATCAATCGAGAAGAAGCTTCATTTACTGACTTACGAGATGATATATTTCCCCCCGTACCACCCCAACAACTGATCGACACCCTGGAATCCTTGGAACAGCGATCGCTTGTGGAAAGAAAAGCGTCTTTGTTTTGCCTACAACCGGTGGTGATGGAATATGTAACTGAACGCTTGGTTGAGCAAATCTGTGAAGACGTTATTGCTGGTGTAACCGCCATTAATAACACTAATAACAACTGGGAAAATTCCCTATTTAGGACTCATGCTCTCCTCAAAGCTCAGACCAAAGATTATCTTAGAAATACTCAAATTCGCCTCATTATCAAACCCATTATAGAGCGTCTACAAATTGCTTTAACGGGTAAGGGTAACCTAGAAACCCATCTAAATCAGATTATCGACACGCTTCGAGGCAAACCTGCCTTAGCCATTGGCTACGCTGGTGGAAATATTATTAATCTCCTTTGTCAACAGCAAATCTGTTTAAAAGGCTATGATTTTTCAAGAGTTACAATTTGGCAAGCTTATCTACAAGGGGTGGATTTACAAGATGTCAATTTCGCTAACTCCGATTTATCCAAGTCAGTGTTTACTAAAACCTTAGGAGTCGTATTTGGGGTAGCGTTTAGTCCTGATGGTAAGCTTTTAGCTACTGGAGATGTGGAAGGTCAGTTGCGTTTATGGCAAGTGGAGAATGGTAAGCCAATTTTAATTTGCAAAGGTCATACTGGTTGGGTTTGGTCTGTTGTCTTTAGTCCTGATGGTAATACCCTAGCCAGTTGCAGTAGTGACAAAACTATTAAACTATGGAATGTCAGCACAGGTCAGTGTATTAAAACTTTAGAAGGCCATACCAGTTCCATTTGGTCAGTAGCATTCAGTAGGGATGGTAAAACCCTAGCCAGTGGTAGTGATGAATCAACCGTAAGGCTTTGGGATGTAAACACTGGTGAATGCCGTCAGGTATGTCACGGACACACCGGTCAAGTCCTGTCGGTGGCCTTTAGTGCAGATGGTAAAACCTTAGCCAGTGCTAGTGATGACCAAACAGTGAGACTTTGGGATTTTAGTACTGGTGAATGTCGCCAGATCTGTCATGGTCATACTAATCGGATTTGGTCAGTTAATTTTAGTCCCGATGGTGCGATGTTAGCCAGTGCTAGTGCTGACTTTACCATTAAATTGTGGGACCCATGCACAGGTGAATGTCTCAACACCTTAACTAACCATAGCGACAGAATACGGTCAGTGATGTTTAGTGCAGATGGGCAAACCCTAGTCAGTGGCAGTGATGACCAGACGGTGAGGCTGTGGAATGTCAGCACTGGTGAATGCCTGAACTACCTACAAGGACACACCAATTCTATATTTTCAGTGGCATTTAATCGGGATGGTCGAACCGTAGCTAGTGGCAGCAGTGACCAAACCGTACGTCTATGGAATAGCAACACAGGTAGATGTCTTAAAATTTTACAAGGATATACTAATTCTGTATTTTCAGCAGTATTCAGTCCCAATGGTGAACAATTAGCCAGTGCCAGTACTGACCACATGGTCAGGTTGTGGGATGTCAGTAATGATCACTGTTTAAAGAGACTGGAGGGACACACCGGTTGGGTGACTTCTGTGGCATTTCATCCCAATGGTGAAATTCTCGCTAGCAGCAGCGCTGACCAAACCATACACTTGTGGTCAGTAAGTACAGGTCAATGCCTGAAAGTATTGTGTGGTCACTCCTATTGGGTGCAATCGGTTAGCTTTAGTCCTCTTGGTGAGACTCTTGCCAGTAGTGGTGATGACAAAACCATCCGGTTATGGGAGGTCAATACTGGTCAATGTTTTAAGATATTACGGGGTCACACCAGTTGGATTTGGTCTGTTAAGA
>NZ_JAAHIG010000268.1:0-12588 GCF_010692305.1 Moorena sp. SIO4G3
CCTGCCACAACGGTACAAATTAGACTCGTTATCTAGATCGTATCGTGAAGCGTCGTGCAGCGTGGTTTTAACCCGCGAAACGACATCCGCTTAGAATCCACGTGTTTTCAAACCGTGGAGAGTTCAAAAGTTGGCGGCACCATCTACTCCCAGGGTGCCGAAGATCTTGGAGATGTTACTACCGGTTACTCGGCTGAGAATAGTATTGATGCCAGCGGGATTGGCAAAGTAAACCCGCTGCAAGTCCCCAACATTAAAATCAGAAAAGCTATGGAATAGGTTATCCCCTCTGGTTGCTCCACCTTCAATCAAGTCAGCGGGAATTCCTTTGACCTCTACATTGGGTTTAACAACACTTGGATTATCCCCCAAGCTCTGATCCGGAACAATCTGAGCCACAGCGGGATTTACTGAATGAGTAATCCCATAGTATCCACTCAGAGTTATCCCAGCAAAAATTACTAGCGATCGCACTATTTTCATGTTTACTTAGCCTCCTATACTTCACCTTGGGAGTGATCTGAGCAAGTATGCTCAGATTTAGGAGTTAAGATTCATAACTCAGGAGTATGAATAGTTTATGGTCTAGTAACTTTTAATAGAAATTGGTTAAATCATAAACTAATGGTTATTTATAATCCTACTAATCATTTCTGAATTATTATTTCAATGACTTAATTATTATTGCGCCGCCATAGCTCTAGCGCGATTAGTTTCAATCATTTGCTCCAGCATTTCCCTAGAAACACAGCGGCGTTCAGAGCAATAGGTCATGAGATTGACGCCATTCATCATGCGCACAGTGCTGACTCGGACACGAAAATCATCGGTGACAAACCAACAACGTTCTTGACCCTGATTATTCTGGTAATTGGTATCAATGGTGAGGATGCCGTCTTTGCCAAACCAATACCGACTCACTACCGGAATACTTTCCACATAGCCCTGGTCTCGAATCAATTTACCACTAAGCTTAGTTTCATCATCTGGAACATCAATCAGAATTGCCGCATATTTTGAACTTGGTTCCCGGTCATCTAAATTGATTTGCCACATAAAGCTCGCTCCCCCCATCGCCTGGCTTGGGTCAATCTTTTGGAGGTCACACACGGTTTGGACTTTAGGGTTATCTTTTTCGATGACTTGAACAATCAGATTGGATTCTCCCGATTCATCGGCAGCGTTATCAAAGTGATGAACTGTGCGTTGAGTAAACCACTTGCCCTCGCTTTTACGAAAGAAGTCCATCATGGTCATGGGTGGCTTGAGTCGCATTTTTGCTTAAACCTCCAGATAGTGGTATGTGGGTAGAGATGGTTAATCGCTATGTTTAGGCTAGGGTACGATTATTTGGTGTCCCTAGCCTAGTCCTTAACCTGGAAATAGTAATTGTTTTTAACATCTTGTGTTCCCACCAGAACGGTAGACTAACCTTGGCAGTTCCAGGTAGAGTTCAGTAATTACCATGAGCCAAACTCAGTTAAGCGATCGCACTAACAACCAAGCTATGGATATCTTAAAACGGTTCCAAGCCGGAGACTATATTTCTGATGCTAATCTTGAGGGCATCGATTGGAGTCAGGGAGACTTGTACCAGGTTAACCTCAGTGGTGCTAACCTACAGAAAGCTAATTTGAGCCAAGCTACCCTAACTGGGGCTAATCTTAGTCAGGCAATTTTGCGGGAAGCGAATCTGAGGGGAGCTGATCTCAGAGGAGCTGATCTCACTGGCGCTGACCTGACTGGCGCTGATTTGGAAGGGGCTTATGTAAACCGGGCAGATTTAAGGAAAGCTAATTTGACCATGGCTAACTTAAATGAAACCAACCTACAAGTAGCCCTGTATGACCGGGAAACCAATTGGCCAGAAGGATTTCGCTACAAAAGTTCTGGGGCTGTTGGGCCTGGTGCTAATCTCAATGGTGCTTTTCTCAATACCGCTAATCTCAGGGGAGTTGACTTACAAGGGATTAGAGTAATAGGAGGTTATCTAAGCGGAGCGGATTTAACTGGTGCTAATTTGCAGGATGCTGCTTTGAGTGGATCCAACTTACGGAAGGCTTTACTGACCGGGGCTTGCTTACGCAATGCCCGTATGAGTGGCGTGGAGCTGGAGGGAGCGGATTTGCGAGGAGCCGACCTGACTGGAGCAGATTTAAACCATGTACAAAATATTGCTGGGGCTGACTTTACCATGGCTCAAGGCATCAGTGAAGCTACCCGTTCCATGCTTTTGAATCAACCATATAAGGAACTCGATACCTGGAATCCCTATACTCGAAGCAATACTCGGGAAAGTTTAGGAGCCAGTCATGAGAGTTGAAGGTTGAAGATTGCAGGTTGAAAGGTTGAAAGGTTGAAGGTTGAAGGTTAAACCGTTGAAACCTTTAACCTGTAAGCTGTAACCTGTAAGCTGTAACCTGTAAGCTGTAACCTGTAAGCTGTAACCTGTAACTTGTAACCTGTAAGCTGTAACCTATAACTTGTAACCTGTAAGCTGTAACCTGTAACTTGTAACCTGTAACCTGTAACCTGTAACCTAAAATAATCACGATTTAAGAACGTCACCAAAATGTCTGAAATTCAAGAAGCCCAGCCATCACCGGCAGAAATTGAGGAAGTTATTACTGAACTAGAGAAATATCGGGAAAGACTGGTTAATGATGTGATGAAAATGGCTCAGAAGGTGAAATTGCCCAAAAAAGCGGCGATGGAGCATATCAAAAAACACCCGGAAATTGTTAAGATTGACGCTGCTCTGGAAAATCTCCGCCCCCAGCAATCCTCCTTGCCATCATCCTGAAGCAACAGACTCAAGCAACTTAATCATCCATGGTTACATCGGAAACTCAACCGCCAGCTCCCTCTGAAACTGACCGTTTCCTGGCTGATGTCAATAGCCAACTTGCTGAGGGAAACGTTGATATTACTAATCCGCAACAGTTAAAAAAGATGGTTGAATCCCTGGCTGATAGCCGGGGAATGGTCAGACTGGGATTCGTGGAAGCCTTCGGAAAAATTGGTAAGCCAGCTGCTCCCTTTGTGATTGAAGCACTAGCTAATCACCCAAACCCGGTGGTGCGCAGGTCCTGTGGCAAGGCTTTAGCAAAAATCAGGGATCCCCAGGGGGTTCCTACCCTGATTGATGCCTTGTTAAATGATGAGGATACAGTGGTCAAGAGTTCAGCGGCTGGAGCCTTAGCCAGAATGGGAGAAGCGGCTGTCCCAAAGTTGATTGAGGTGTTGGAATCAGCGGATTATCCCCAATCTGCCAAAGGTCATGCCTCTTGGGCACTGGCTTTCATTGGGTCAGACGCAGCTGAGCACCTGTATCAGGCAATCCACTCGGAATCAGAAGATGTGCGGATGGCCGTTGTGGGAGCGATCGCTAATTTGGTAGATGAACCAGGTAATGACCAGGCTAAAGAAATTCTATTAGTAGCACTGAAAGATGAATCTGTCAACGTGCGTGCCGAAGCAGCGACATCGGTGAGCCAACTTGACCCCCAGCTCGGGGTTCCCCATTTAATCCCTTTACTGGAAGACCCCAGCCAAGAGGTGAGGCGGAGGGCAATCTTATCCTTAGGGAAGCTTAAGGATGAAGCGGCTTTACCCGCCTTAACAGCGAAGTTATCTGATGACCGAGAGGAAATTCGCCAACTGGTCAAGGTAGCGATCGCACAAATTCAGAAGGGTTGAAGGATTGAACGGTTGAACGCGATCGCGTGGCCAATAGGCCAAGGTTAAAGGGTTGAAGGTTGAACGCGATCGCGTGGCCAAAGGCCAAGGTTGAAGGTTGAACGCGATCGCGTGGCCAAAGGCCAAGGTTGAACGCGATCGCGTGGCCAATAGGCCAAGGTTGTTCGCCCTGGGTGTTCGGTCTAGGGTAGCTTAAAAAAAATCAGAAATATAGCTGTTCTCATATTTATGAGGTACAGATATTTTTTTTATGTTGCCTGTTGCCTGTTCCCTGTTGCCTGTTCCCTGTTGCCTGTTGCCTGTTGCCTGTTCCCTGTTGCCTGTTGCCTGTTGCCTGTTCCCTGTTGCCTGTTCCCTGTTGCCTGTTCCCTATAATCCAAAAATTTCGATATTTCATAAGTAATACTTTATAATTCATACTTTCTAAGATAGTCGTCAGTTTCAATCACAGAGAATCCTAGAAGTTTACAAATCTTGATAATTTAGGGTGATCAGGGCATTGTATAAATGAAGGTGTGAAGGTGTAAAACACTGACACAATCTCGCTCACAGGAGCTATGAGCTCCCAAGATTCCTTAATCAGGATTGGCGAGAGAGGTTATGTTATTGTTTAAAAGCTTGTAAAGTTTTTTAAACACCCTGAGAAAACCCTGATTAAAAAATTTGTTGCTATCTAGGAGAATCTGTTAATGGCATTCGGACCAGCATCACAGCTAGGTGTCGGCCTATTTGAAGACACAGATCCAATTGAAGTATGGCCAGGTATCTCAAGCGAGGACGCTGAGGCCGTGATTCGGGCGGTCTATCGGCAAGTCTTGGGCAATGCTTATGTCATGGAAAGTGAGCGGCTCGCTGTCCCTGAGTCTCAGTTCAAACGAGGTGAACTGAGCGTTCGGGAATTTGTGCGGGCAGTAGCTAAATCCGATGCTTACAGCTCCCGGTTTTTCGACAAATCCCCCCGTTACCGGGTAATTGAGCTGAATTTCAAACATTTTCTTGGTCGGGCTCCCGATGGCTTCGATGAGATGAAGGCTCACAGTATTATCTGGGATGAAGGGGGCTTCGAGGCAGAGATTGATTCCTATCTCGACAGTGACGAGTACCAGGAAGTCTATGGGGAAGACACAGTTCCCTTCTACCGAGGCTACAAAACCCAAACAGGCAAGAAGATGGTTGGGTTTACCCACATGTTCCAACTGTTGCGAGGAGCTTCTAGTAGCGACTTCAAAGGGAGCTTGGCTGGCAATACTCCCTGTCTAAATAAGAATGTAATTCAAGAAATTCCTACAGCAGTGATTCCCCCATCTGGTGGTATATCTGGCTGGTCTTTCCAAGAAACCCCATTGGGTTCAAGAACTCGCCATGGTGCTGGAGCTAGTGCTGAAGGTAAGGTGTACCGGATTGAGGTAACTGGCTATAAGTCCCCTGGTGCAGTGAATCGGGTATCCAAATTCCGGCGCAGTAACCAGGTATACCTGGTTCCGTTTGATCAGCTGTCCAAAGAGTACCAGCGGATTCATAAGCAAGGTGGCGTGATTGCAAGCATCACCCTGGTGTAATTAGGATTCAATCGGGATTAAAACGTTTCTAATCTGGAAAAGTTCGTGTATGTCTGCGTGCTTTGGCAGCAAGCCAACTACTTTGCTGCCAAAGAAGGTAGAGGTGCAGTGCAATGAAGGGTTGGTTGCTTTGTTTTGCCAAAGAAAATCCCCTCTATTTTGAATAAGTTTTTTGCGAGGAGAAATTTAAATGGTCAGTACAGCGCCTACTGCCAAGTTTGGTCTAGATTCAGATTTGATATTTGAACTATGGCCTACTAGCGGCATTGATGAAGTGCAAGCTGTAATTCGGGCAGTTTATCGTCAAGTTTTGGGCAACCCCCACATTATGGAGAGCGAGCGGCTGGTGAGTGCTGAATCGCAATTATGCGATGGCAGCATCACGGTCAGGGAATTTGTCCGGGCTGTTGCCAAATCAGATTTCTATCGCGCTCGGTATTTTGAATCCTGTGCGCCCTACCGATTTATTGAGCTGAACTTTAAGCATTTATTGGGTCGTGCTCCCCTAGATCAGACAGAAATTTCGGAACACATCCGCATCTGTATTGAGCAGGGCTACGATGCTGAGATTGATTCTTACATCAATAGCGACGAGTACCAAACTAATTTTGGGGATGATACCGTACCCTACTATTGTGGTGCTAGTAGCCAAATCGGTCAAAAGCAGGTGGGTTATAACCGTACCCTCTCCTTGGTCAGGGGTCGTCCAGAAGTTGATAGCTCCATAACAAGCTCTTGCTTGGTAGAAGCAGTTGCCACCAATAGCACCAGCGAAATTGTGCCACTGGCAGGTGCTCGTGCTGCCGCTTATGCTGATGCTACCGAAAAGATGTTCAAAATTGTAGTGCGGGGTGCCATGTACAGCGGTCGTCGCCGTCGTAGTACCACTGAGTACATTGTTCCTGGCAGCAAGATGACACCCCAAATTCAGCGGATTAATCGCACTAGTGGGACAATCGTCAGCATTACAGAAATCTCCTAATGTCTGGGGTTTTTTTTCGGAAGTTTTAAAGGAGAGATAGAAATGGGAAATTTAACTCGCTCAGCGACTCTAGGCTTGGATGCCTTTGAATGTGATCCATTAGAATTACGCCCTTTTGCCACTGAAGATGATTTACAAACGGTAATTCGAGCCGTTTACAAGCAGGTTTTGGGCAATGAACATATCATGGAGAGCGATCAGCTCTCTAGTGCTGAAGCCCAACTCCGTAATGGCAATATTACAGTGCGTGAGTTGGTCAGGGTAGTGGCTAAATCTGACTTGTATAAGAAACTGTTCTTTCACAGTTCTTCTCAGTACCGGTTCATTGAGCTGAACTTCAAACACTTGTTAGGACGCCCTCCCCAGGACCAGGCAGAGATTACTGAACACGTCGAAATATATAATACAAAGGGCTACGACGCTGAAATCGACTCTTATATCGATAGCAACGAATACATTCAAAACTTTAGTGAGTACACCGTCCCTTATCCACGGTCTATCCGCACCCAAGTGGGGATCAAAACTGAAGGGTTCAATCGGATGTTCTCATTGCTACGGGGCTCTCCTACCAATGACAGTGATACACAGGCAAAGTTAATTTCCTCTTTGGCTGCGAATATGTCCACGACAATCACTCCGCCAGCGATTGGCAATGGTGCAGCTAGTAGTAACTTGGACAAGCGGTTCCGGATTGTCTATTCTACCTCAACTGCTGCTGCTCGACTCAATAAGTTTAGCAAGACAGAGCGGGTAGTTAACTACAGTCAAATGTCTCAACAATTTCAAAACATTCATAAATGTGGTGGAAAGATTATCAGCATTACTGAAGTTTTGTAATGCTGGTTGAATGTTGACCATTTGATATAAACTCAGGGTCGGCTAATAATTGCTTAATAGCGCCTTAATAGCTGACCCTAGGTTTGGGGAAATTACCTCAAACTAGGTTTAAGGAACGATTATATCATTATCAAACTGAGTTTAGGAGAAATAAGAATGGGGAATTTAACGGTATCAGCCACCCTTGGTCTAGATGCCTTTGAAGGTGACCCAGTAGAACTGCGACCCTATGCTACTGAAGAGGATGTGCTGACGGTAATTCGAGCTGTTTACAAGCAGGTTTTGGGCAATGCCCATCTGATGGATAGCGAGCGAATCAGCAATGGGGAATCAATGTTGCGCAATGGGGATATTAGTGTCCGTGGCTTTGTGCGCATGGTGGCTCAATCAGCCCTGTATCAATCCCGATTTTTCGAGGGGTCTTCTCCCTATCAGTTCATTGAGCTTAATTGCAAGCATTTGCTAGGTCGTGCTCCTCTAGATCAAGCTGAAATCTCTGAGCACGTCAGCCTTTACAATGAACAGGGTTACGAAGCGGAAATCGATTCCTATATCGATAGTGACGAATATCTTGAGAATTTTGGCGATAACATCGTTCCCTACCCCCGCAGCATCCGTAGCCAACCTGGAATTAAGAATGTGGGCTTTAATCGGATGTTCTCGTTACTGCGAGGTTCTCCTACCAGTGATAGTGGAAAACCAGCCCAGCTAATTACTTCTGTAGCTGCTAATATATCTCCACAAATTAAAGCTCCAGCAGTTGGAAATGGTGCAGGTTATGGTAATACTGGCAAGCGTTACCAGATTGCTGTTTCCACATGCGCTGGTGTAGCCCGGTTGAATAAGTGTAGCCAGCTCAACTATCAGGTTAGCTACGAGCAACTCTCTGAACAAGTCAAGAGTATTCATAAAGGCGGTGGCAAGATTCTCAGTATTACTGAGTTAACTTGATCCAGGAACCCGGTTATCAGTTATAGTGCTACGCGCAAGGCAAGAGGAATCCCCCCTAACCCCCCTTAGTAAGGGGGGCGGGCAAGAGGCAAAAGTTCACTAAAACAGCTGTTGCTGCTTGTATCAATGTCAAACACCTTAATGCGTAGTGCTATATCAGTAAAAATAAAAACTGTTAACTGGTAACTGATAACTGGTAACTGATAAGTGAATAGCTGTGTAAGTCAGCTAAATCTGAGCAAAGAATCTAGGAGGAATTTAAATGTCACTTTGGGTAATGGATGCTGACCCGATAGAGTTGCGTCCTGGTGCAACAGAAGATGATCTGCAGACAGTGATTCGGGCAGTTTACAAACAGGTTCTAGGTAACCAGCACTTGCTGGAATCCGATCGCTTAACTAGTGCTGAAGCGATGCTCCGGAATGGGGACATCAGTGTACGGGGCTTTGTGCGCATGGTCGCTAAATCAGACTTGTATAAGTCCCTGTTTTTTGATTCTGCTTCCCAGTATCGTTTCATTGAGCTCAACTACAAGCATTTTCTAGGTCGTGCTCCCCAGGAACAGGCAGAAATTGCCGAACACGTTCTAATTTATAACACTGCTGGCTACGACGCTGAAATCGATTCTTATATCGATAGCGCAGAGTATCAGTTGAGTTTTGGTGAGTTTATTGTCCCCTATCCTCGTAGTAATAATACCGAAGTTGGGATTAAGAACGTAGGATTTAATCGGACGTTTTGTTTGATGCGGGGAGATGCTACTAGTGATAGCAGTAACCAAGCCAAGCTGATTAGTGATTTAGCGGCTAATCTGTCTACTAAGATTACTGCTCCTGCTGGGGGTTCAGGTAATTACGCGAATACAGGCAAACGCTTTAAGATTACTGTCGCTAAAGCTGGTGTTGGTTCTCGCTTCAAGCGAAGTAATGCTACCTATGAGGTGGGTTACGACCAGCTGTCGGCGAGAATTCAAAATATGCACAAAATGGGCAGCAAAATTGTCAGTATTACTGAAATAGGTTAGGTTGACTGTCAGGATTCAGTAGTTACAGATAAGCTACGTCTGTAGATGTTAGTTTTTGGAAATAGGTTGTGAACAATCAACAACTAATTTCTAAAAACTAACACTATTGGATAGTTGACTATTGGTTAACTATTGGCAGTAGGATTGAGCGTTTTTGAAGTCAACACTTAGTAAATTGGAGGTACTTTACCGATGTCAGGAATGATTACAGATGGAACTAGCATTCTGAGTGATTATAGCGATCGCACAGTTGTACTAGAGGTAACAGGTCTGTGTCGCCAAGATGTAATGCGCACAAGTAACTATACGACGAAGGTTCCTTATAGCTGTATAGCTGAGGCAATGAAGAACATTAGCTGTATGGGTGGTAAGGTTGCTAGTGTCCACGTTAGTTAAAACAAGAGAAAATAACAAGCGAGAGTTAGCCACCTAATTTATTGGGTGGGCGTGGAGCGTGCCGGGATTTATCCCGGTGATCGTGTTAGAATAGAATGACGAGTAAGAACAAGGTTGGTTGCGTTGATTTTTTGCGCTTTACGGTGAGATTCCAGCCAGTAAGAGACGGGGTTAATCCTACTCCTCAAGGAACAGGCAAGTAAAGCAGCAAAAAGTAGCGATTTATTGCCCTTATTTGTTTGGTACAACCACTCCGAAAGTTATTTAAATCAGAAGTAAATCCACAGGTTGACTTTTTGTTGATCCGTTCGCGTAGCGTGGCCATAGGCCAGGGAGGTAGGGCAGTTTTGAGTCTGCCGCAACGGTACAGATTAGATTCACTATCTAGTCAGTATCGTAAGCGTCACTTAGCGCGGTTTTAACCCGCGAAGTGACATCCGCGCTTAGAATCCACGTGTTTTCAAACCGTGGAGAACTCAAAAAGTAGGTTGAGCTGACTACTGCACCGTACAGATTTTTTCGTTTAACTGTTGACTGTTGACTGTTGACTGTTGACTGTTAATGATCAGCAGTCAACAGTCAATTAAATCTCTAAGTGCAACTAGCGTGTCAGTCAACCAAGATGATATGGAAAGCGTCACCTTAAACAATTTAATCAAAAATAAATTAATACTTATAGTGTTCAATTAATATAGTGTTCAATCAATTTTTTTTTTTTTTGGACATTAAGTGATCAATACTATTGGATTGAAAAAGGTAGTCTTCGTAAAAAAGTTGTTTATTAGTTGTTGATTAACTTTTTTTAACAGCAATGGATTGGGAGGTCTTTTAGATGGTAATTGGTTTTATAAATCCTGTACTGACACGAGCCGCACAATTAGGGGTGGCAGCATTTCAAGAAACAGACCCAGTTGAACTGTGGCCTAGTCATTCTGAAGAAGAACTGGAAATTGTGATTCGGGCTGTCTATCGGCAAGTGTTGGGGAATACCTATGTCATGGACAGTGAGCGGCTCACCGTTTCCGAATCCCAACTTAGAAACGGAGAAATTTCTGTCCGCGAATTTGTGCGGCAAGTGGCTAAATCTGAGCTTTACTACTCCCGATTTTTCAACAGTTGCCCTCGTAACCGAGCCATTGAGTTGAATTTCAAGCATCTCCTTGGTCGAGCTCCCGAAAGCTATGAGGAAATTATTGAGCATACGAGGATCCTTGATCAAGGGGGTTATGAGACTGAAATCGATTCTTATATCGATAGCGAAGAATACCAGATCGCTTTTGGGGAAAACCAGGTGCCCTATTATCGGGGTTACAAAACCCAGATAGGCAAGAGTACAGTGGGATTTACCCATATCTTAAAACTGTTGCGTGGTGCCTCTGGTAGCGATAAAGGCACTGTTTGGCGGGGGAATTGGTCTCGGTTGAATCAGTCCCTGATGACCAATAGCCCCAGTAATATGGAGCCGCTTTCTGGAGCTGGTGACCTAGTAAAACCCACTGATGTCAATAAACTCCTGGCTAATGTTCTAGGTCTCAAGAAAGAGCAACCAGCAAGTCCCACAGACACTCAAATAGCACCTAAGATTCTTACAGAAGCTGAAAAACTCGAGCAAAACACAACTCAAACCTGGCAACGCCAGTATCAAGCCTGGGAAGAAATTGATCCGATTGAGCTGTGGCCAGGTCGCTCGGAAGCAGAAATCGAGACGGTGATTCGAGCAGTCTACCGTCAGGTTTTGGGAAATTCCCATGTTATGGACAGTGAACGGCTGATTGTCCCGGAATCCCAGATCAAGCGGGGCCAAATCACTGTCCGTGAGTTTGTCCGTCAGGTGGCCAAGTCAGAGTTGTATCGGTCAAGGTTTTTCGATATCTGTCCCCGCTACCGGTCAATCGAGCTGAATTTTAAGCATTTGCTAGGTCGTGCTCCTGATGACTACTCTGAGACCTTCTATCACAGCCAAGTACTGGATCAAGGAGGTTTCGAGGCGGATATTGATTCCTATATCGATAGTGACGAGTACCAAGAGGTGTTTGGGGAGGATACTGTACCCTTTTACCGGGGCTATAAAACCCAAACAGGCAAAAAGCTCCTTGGGTTTACTAACATGTTGGTGCTGATGCCCAGCGTTTCTAGCTCTGATAAAGACAATGTGTCAGGGAATCCACC
The DNA here is from genome assembly GCF_010692305.1 of Moorena sp. SIO4G3. Taxonomy (NCBI): domain Bacteria; kingdom Bacillati; phylum Cyanobacteriota; class Cyanophyceae; order Coleofasciculales; family Coleofasciculaceae; genus Moorena; species Moorena sp. SIO4G3. The sequence goes on from NZ_JAAHIG010000268.1 coordinate 11,618, forward strand.
AAAGCTGAATAAATCGATTATTTATAATAATCCCCTTGGGCTTGCCCCAGTTACTGATATCCAAGCCTTATTGGATGAAGTACTCAAGCCCAAAATCCAACCGAAGCAAGCTACCGCAGGAGCTGAGAAAGAACGCTCAGAAGCCTATCAAGCCATCGAACGGAAATGCCAAGAGCAAGAAGAACTGCTGGAAAGCTTGCAGAAACAGTTGGCAGACTTACGACCATTGGCTAGCTTTGGAGAATCACAGTTTAGCAAATGGCAGTCTTACAGTTCTTCAACCAATGGTGGTAGTGGTTTCACCACCATCGCACCCCCAATCCCAATGGCAGCAGCGACTGTACAGCCAGACAGTTATGAAGCTCTGCAACAAAAGTCTGAAAAACAGGCTCAGGAAATTGCCACGTTACAAGAAAAGGTTGCTGATCAGCGGCGTTTAGCTATGATTGCAGAAGCGCGGTTGAATAAGTGGCGGCCTCGTAGTTATTAGAGGAAAAACTTAGTACTTATTAGAGCTGGGATTAGCTCTATGGCCAGTTGCCATAGAAATGTGTGGGTTGTTGATGGTTGACTGTTGAGAGTTTACTGACAGCGGTCAACCATCAACAACTACCTGGGAAATACAAGCTTTTAACTAAAGGTTTTAACTAAAGCTTTGAACAAGGTACTTTTAACAGTAAAATATATAGACTTTAAATAGCCGATCCGGAGGAAAAGCCAATGCCCAAGAAAAGCCGTAAAACTGCTAGCCAGTATTCAGAAGGTAAGTCCAAGGTGGGGATATCCCTGACCCCTACAGGCATTGGCTTGTTGACTCAGATGGCTCAGAATACTGGATTGTCCCGCTCGGAACTAATTGAGCGTATCGCCAGAGGTAAACTCTTAGGAGTTGGCATCTTGTTTTTTGGCAAGCATTTTCGCACTGCTTTGCCAGTCTTTCTCCTAATTGGGCTTATTTGTTCTTACTTATA
>NZ_JAAHIG010000269.1:0-12581 GCF_010692305.1 Moorena sp. SIO4G3
TCCCTACACCCTACACCCTACACCCTACACCCTACACCCTACACCCTACTCCCTACTCCCTACTCCCTACTCCCTACTCCCTACTCCCTGGAAAATGCGATAGATTTGACGGCAAATTGGTATAATTTTCTAAAAATAGCAACATTAAAAACAGTACAAGCTCTTTAACTGGATTTCAATCATGAAAATTGATCATGTTCACTTCTATGTTAGAGATGCTACAGTTTTTTCTAATTGGTTAGTCCACACTCTTGGCTTTCAACGGGTTGCCAGTGGCAGTAGTTACCATACCTACACAGAAGTTGTAAAAAGTGGCTCCATCACGTTTGTTATCTCTTCAGCTCTGACATCAGCAAGTCCTATTGCTGAGTTTTTGCGTGTACATCCTCCTGGGGTGGCTGACATCGCTTTTCTAGTAGAAGACCTGGAAGCGGTGATTGAGAATGCGTCCGCTCAGGGAAACCAAGTGATACAACCACCTCACGAGCAATGTCAAAGACACGGACGGCTCAAGTGGAGTAAAATCCCCTCCTGGGGTTCTCTGGTTCATACCCTCGTGGAGCGGGATGGCATCTGTGAGGAATCCTTTTTCCCGGCTCAGTTGAACTGGATCACGAAAACTGCTGATGGTAAGGTACCCTCCCTTAGTAGAGAGGCAAACCAGGTCAATAACAATCCTCAGACTATGTTCACCACCATTGATCATGTGGTACTTAATGTAGCGGCTGGTGAGTTAGAGCGGGCAGTAAATTGGTATCAACACGTGCTGGGATTTTGCCCACAACAAATATTTTCTATTAAGACACAACAGTCTGGTTTATACTCTCAGGTCATGGTTGATCCCACTGGTCAAGTCCAATTGCCGATCAATGAACCAACTTCTGCTAATTCCCAGATTCAGGAATTTATAGATTTCAATGGTGGACCAGGAATCCAGCATATTGCTCTTAGAACTAGCAATATAGTAGAAGCGATCGCGCAACTCCGTGGTCGAGGTTTGCCGTTTATTGAAGTGCCTTCCAGCTACTACAGCCAGTTGCGGCAAAGACCAGGGGGCTCTAATTTACCTTTACCAACAGCAGAATGGGAAGAAATTGCTACCAGAGAAATTTTAGTAGATTGGCAGCAACAGTTTCCCCAAGCTTTGTTACTTCAAACCTTCACCAAGCCCATTTTTGGGAAGCCTACGTTCTTTTTTGAAATCATTGAGCGCCGCTGTCAGGCCAAGGGATTTGGAGAAGGGAATTTTCGTGCTTTGTTTGAAGCCATCGAGCGGGAACAGAACAAGCGAGGAAGTTTATCAACGTAAGCTATCAGCTAATGCGCTACGCGCACGCTAAGCGAACAGCGATCAGCTATTAGCTACCAACTTACGGCGGTTTGCATAACTATCAGGTGCCCTTGACCCATTAAGAATTAAATTCGCCACGGGTCGCACCTCAGGTACACAGGATTGTTTTTCCTGTTCCCTGTTCCCTGTTCCCTGTTCCCTGTTCCCTGTTCCCTAAAAACCTTAGGTGCGCTTTCCGCATTAAGAATTAAATTCGCCACGGGTCGCACCTCAGAACTTTGTACCTAACTGAATGGCAAACCGCTGTATGCTTAGGTTAATAATGCTCAAGGTTAATTTCTCTACTTGGAGGTATTGACAAAATGCCTTACCTTTTAACTTGTAACCAATGTCAAGTATCCGGTAGAATTCTCTGTGTAGTGAGAAACCTTACTTTTCTAGACCATAAAATCATGGGAAGTAAGAGTAGCAAGGTGTCGTCTGAGTCAAAACTCCGGGCGCGCTCAGTCCTTCAATTTATAGGTTAAACACCAGTCAAATAAGTCGTTTTTAAGGATTTTTTTTAGACTCATAAGCTACTCATATTAAACTGAAAAACCATAAATTTTAATCCAAGGTTACTAGAAAATGTTAACCGAATTACAACAAAAAAAATTAACAACATTATTCAACAATATCGATGCTGATTCAGGTGGAACTCTCAACCAAGAGGATTTTCATCTGATTTTGAATAAACTGGCTAGTTCACGAGGGCTAAAACCTAATTCTTGGCAATATGCTTATCTGCGTTCTATCTTGGTGTCCATGTGGAACAACTTGAGTTTGGCTGATCAAAACAGGGATGCAGAAATCACCCTTGAGGAATGGTTTAAGTATTACGACAATCTGATTCACTCAGATGCCTATGAACCCCTTATTCATTTGCAATGTGATGTCTTTTTTGCTTTACTTGATGAGGATGACAATGGAGAAATTAGTCAGCAAGAGTATGTAGATTTGGTCAGTGCCTATGGTGTTGATGCTAGTTGGGCAAGGGAAAATTTTAGCCACCTCGATTTGAATAGTGATGGACATATCTCTCAGGAAGAGCTTTTCACCTTGATGGATGAATTTTTCCGCAGTGATAACCCAAAATCTCCGGGAAATTACTTTTGGGGTTCCTATTAAATTTTTACGGTATTAATCTCAGCTATTTTCCATGGATATAATTGGACGTTCAGACAATCCCGAATTTTATTGTCCAATAGAGGTAGAACTCAATAAAACTGGGTAGACCTCTTGCCATTTCGTTAGTCCTAAACTTCTTACACCACAAGGGATACCCAAATTATTTACTATACCACTTGGGAAAACCCATCAACTATTATTTATTCCAAGGAAACTTGGTACCCATCTCAGTTAGGGCAGAAAATACCAGATACAGGATCAGTAGACCAACAGTAGCTAGAAACAAAACGATATCATTGTCCATAAAATTAAGGGAATCGGGAATCGGGAATCGGGAATCGGGGATAATAATTTAGGCCAATAGAACCAAAAAATTAGTTGATATAATTATACTAAATAAAGACTCCCTAGCATTCAGCATACAGCTGAATGCTTACACCACTAATGAAGCTTCCTGTTCTCTTCAACAGATAGCAATTGGTCAAGACAACCCTGAAACTCTTCAACAGAAGCAATAGTAATTCCTTGTCTAAGCAAGGTTTTCAACACAGAGACCGAGTCAATTTGGTTAATTGTCTCAATCAACTCCCTTGGCACATCCTCAAATCGTACCTCAAGAACTTCCAAAAGAGTCTCTCGACTAGTTTGGAGAATGCCTTCTTCCATCCCCTCTTGACGAGCAAGGCGCTCTATACTGGTAACATAGGGCATTGTACTTTCTTCCTCAAAACGTCTGACTATCTTATAGCAAAGGGAACAGGGAACAGGGAACAGGGAACAGGGAGTAGGGAATAGGGAACTTTTGATCAAAATTCTCTCAATTCATTTAGGAATGCTGAATCAAAGCCCTTCTGGGCCAATAACTATCCAGCCAATTCCTGTTGAACGTGTTTAAAAAACGTTGCGATCGCGTTCGCAAAGCGGTTCCAAAGAAACATCGCTAAACCGGTTCTCATAATAATAAGGTACACAAGATTGTTTCCCTGTTCCCGATTCCCGATTCCCGATTCCCGATTCCCGATTGCCTATTCCCTTCTAAACCCTCAAACGCCTTTCAATCCCATTTTCCCAACAATCACACATCTCCTGAACAGTCACCTCAATCACAGACTGACCATTTCCCGCCAGTACTCGTAAACCAGCATTTTCCCCTTGAACAACACCCAGTTGTTGCCAATATCCCTCATCCCCTAACTGTTGCTGTAGATAAGATTCCCAACTTGTTTGCTGTTGAGGACTCACAGAAACCAGAATCCGACTCCCCCCTTCACCAAATAGCACCTGATCCCAGCGCAGGTCTAAGGACTCGGAGCTATAGCCTAGAGTAATGTCTGCCCCCAACTTACCTGGGATGCAGGATTCAGCCAAAGCAACGACTAATCCCCCTTCAGCACAGTCATGAGCAGAATTTACCCAACCTTGACCGATACCCTCTCGCGTTACGGTTTGGATACGACGCTCTAAATCAAAATCCACTACTGGTGGCTTACCCGCAACCATGCCATGAATCGTTGCCAGATACTCCGAAGCACCTAATGTAATTTGGGATTTAGTTTGGGATTTAATTTGGGATTGACTATTTTCCCAGTATTTAGTCCCCAATCCTAATAAATAGATTAAATCCCCTTCACCTTGCCAACCTTGACCACAGGTTTTAGTAATATCAGCAATTAATCCCACCATCCCTACCACTGGCGTCGGGTAAATCGACTGAGGATTCCCGTCACTATCAATAGTTTCGTTATACAAGGAAACATTACCCCCAGTAACAGGAGTGCTCATTTCCCGGCAAGCCTCTGCTATTCCTGCACAAGCAGAGGCCAGTTGCCAGTAACCCACAGGCTTTTCTGGAGAACCAAAATTCAGATTATCCGTCACTGCCAAAGGTTCTGCACCCACACAGCTGAGATTCCGTGCTGCTTCTGCGACCACAGCCTTTGCCCCTTCATAGGGGTCAAGATAAACATAACGGGAATTACAATCCACCGTTGCCGCCACACCAGCATTAGAGGTTACAGGTCTAAGGTTAGTAGGTTGAAGGTTAGCAGGTTTAAGGTTGGTTGAAGGTTGAAGGTTAGTAGGTTGAAGGTTAGCAGGTTTAAGGTTAGTAGGTTGTTCGCCTTTGGCGTTCCCGTAGGGTAGGTTGGTTTCAGTTAAACCTTGGCCTTTCGGCCACGCTTCGCGAACAACATTCAACCTTTCAACATTCAACCCTTGTTCAACATTCAACCTTTCAACATTCAACCCTTGTGGGCGTAACCGAATCACCGCAGCATCAGCATTTCCTGGCAAAATTAAGGTATTGTTCTGGACTTGGTGGTCGTACTGGCGATAAACCCAGCGTTTCGACGCAATAGTTGGAGTATCTAGGAGTTGACCTAGGATGTCATTCCAAGTGTGATGCTTACCGTTAATCTCAATACCTGTAACATTACAGGGAGGGAGGGAATCCCCATGCCATTCCCAAGCCTGTAAAGCATAGTCTGGTGGTTCTGTCAATAGCTCCCGCTGATAAATTGGAGTATTATCGGCTAGAGCAGTAGCTGGGATTTCTGCTGCTACCTCTCCTTGGAACAAAATCCTGACCAAAGGTTCTTCGATTACCTTACCTGCTACCACAGCATGGAGTCCCCAACGGTGGAAAATATCTATCAGTTCCTGTTCTCGACCCTTGTGGGCAACAAACAGCATTCGTTCTTGGGATTCCGACAGCAGGTATTCATAAGGCACCATACCGGTTTCTCGCGCTGGCACCAGGTCTAAATCGAACTCAATACCCAAACCCCCTTTAGCTGCCATTTCTGAGGTAGAACAGGTTATCCCAGCCGCTCCCATATCTTGAGCAGCTACTACCGCACCGGTTTGAAATGCTTCAAGACACGCTTCAATTAGAGACTTTTCTAGAAACGGGTCCCCCACTTGAACCGCTGGCCGGTCATCTAGGGATTGATCTGTCAGTTCCGCACTAGCAAAACTTGCCCCTCCCATGCCATCTCTACCGGTAGTGGACCCGACATAGAGCACAGGATTTCCAACCCCAGAGGCTCCAGAGGTAACAATTTCCGGAGTTTCCATCAGTCCCAGAGCCATCACATTGACCAAGGGATTACCAGTGTATGCCCGGTCAAAGTAAACTTCTCCCCCTACTGTAGGGACACCAACGCAATTGCCATAGTGACTGATTCCTGCTACTACCCCATTAAACAATCGTCTAGTGTTGGCATTATCCAAAGTCCCAAAGCGCAGAGAGTTCAAGACCGCAATGGGGCGAGCTCCCATGGTAAAAATATCCCGTAGAATCCCCCCTACTCCGGTAGCAGCTCCTTGAAACGGTTCTACCGCTGAGGGGTGATTGTGGGATTCGATTTTAAATGCTAGTTGTAGCCCATCACCCAAGTCTACAACACCAGCATTTTCTCCAGGACCGACTAGAATACGTTTGCCTTCTGTGGGAAATTGCTTCAGTAGAGGACGGGAGTTCTTGTAGCAGCAATGTTCCGACCACATCACACCGAACATTCCCAGTTCAGCTTTATTGGGATGACGCCCTAGGCGCTGGACAATTTCTTCATATTCAGAAGGGGTTAACCCTTCAGCAGCAATCTCTTCTGGAGAAAAGGAGGTCGAGGAATTAGTCGGCATATAACTCTGGGCGCAAACGGCACAGAGATTATTTTATAGAGTTATTGCTATCAATAGCTAGACTTGTTCGACTCCTTTGGATTTTTGCGTTCGCGAAGCGGTTCCAAAGGAACATCGCGTATCAGCGATTAGCGCTACGCGCACGCTACGCGGTCAGCTATCAGCTATCAGCTATCAGCCATTAGCGCTACGCACAAGCTACTTGAGTGGCTATTGGCCAACGGCTGACCGCTGACCGCTGACTGCTGACTGCTGACTGCTGACTTCAGACTTCTGACTGCTGAGCGCTGACTTCTGCTATACCTTACCAATTCCTTAGCCACAATAAAATCACCCACGTGGGTAATGTCCCGGATATATTTCCCGTATTACTCTTTAAACATAGCTGCAACTTACAACCATTACACCCCTAAAACCGCAGCTTTATCAATCTATCAATTAATCTATCCATTGGAGGCAAATCCATTATGTCTAGAAATTTTGATCATATAGCCTACTCTGTATCCACCCTAGTTTATCAATACAATTCCTATAGCCCAAACACAATCGAATACGTTTTATTCAATCAAGGACTCCTAGCCGGTCTCGAAAGACAAGCCGAAGCTAGCGACAGTCCAGTTTACTTAGAAGGGTATCAGATCGGACAGACCTATTAAGTTGTTATCGAGGTTATCCACTTATGGCCTTGCACGCACTGGGGGGAATGGGGGAAGCAATTAGGGTGGTTTCCCCCTCAGGTAATTTCAACTACTAGCCGGATAAACTCGTCCTCGCCACTGAGTTGGTTGTTGGCCAGCAGAAAGGAAAATGCGAATTACAGCCAACGGATCGGCCAGAGGAGATAACCAGAATAACAAAGCAGCAGGGGAAAAGTGTTCTAGACGCTGGTAGCAAGGATAAATTGCCCAGAGCAGAGCTAACCTGATCAACACCAAGAACAAATTTAAACCTGTCGCTGCTAGTAAAGGAATAGAACTATATCCCCCAGCTAAACAGGCGAGTAACAGCACAGAAAGTGGTATAGGAAGACCTTGAACAGATAAGAGCAACCAAAGGTCTTGTCCTAGTTGAGTCCACGAGGTAGCATCTTTTAAATCCAGGGAGCGTCCCCATTCTGCCCAAGTCTGCCTAAACCCTTCGTACATCCGTACCTGAATTAACTTAGACCCATCGAGGAAACCAACTGAGAAACCAGCTCTAGCTGCCTGACGCGCTAGGGTAACATCATCACAGAAAGAGCTAGCTGCACCTTGATATCCTCCCAACTCAGCTAAAACCGAGCGACGAACTAGGAAGCATTGCCCATTTGCCATCACTGTTTCTGGTCTAGGTTGGCGTACTCCAGCCGATTCACATCGATATAGCAAAGTCATCAGCAGCGCTGGTTGTAACCACCACTCCCCCGGCTCTTGGAGGATAAATTGAGGGGACAAAGACAGCAGCTGATAGCCTTCCTCCTCCGCTGCCTTAACCATAGTTTCCACTAAACCCGGTTGGGGTCTGGTATCAGCATCAATCCCCAAAATCCACTCACTATGCTCTGAGCTTTCTAAGAAACCATTGTGTAATGCCCAAGGACGACCGACCCAACCAGGAGGAAGCGGAGGATCGTTAGTGAGTCGAAAACGGGGATCGAAAAAGCCAGCCTTCTTGACCAATTCCGGTGTACCATCCTCAGAATTACTATCGACGACGATGATTTCTCTTACTGGATAACTTTGACGAGTTAAGCCTTCCAAGCAAGGTGCAATGCGCTCGACTTCATTGAGTGTTGGTACCACGATACTTACCTTACCCAGTAAATCTGGGGTTGGTTCTTGCTTTACCAGAGGTTGACGGCGGGTAGCGCCTTTGAACAGACGAGCCAAAAGAATTAGAGTGGCTATACCCTGAGAAAGGAGCAGGATGATGGCAATAGCTGCCACAGCGGTTACGTTCACGCTAGCTTTTGTTTCTTACAGATCAAACAGGTACGGTAACGGTTGTTAAATCAGCAGTAGCGTCTATTTACGATGCTTCTGGAGCAGACTTTGCCGATTTGTACAGCAGTAATGCTGGTAATATGCCCAACACTAAACCGAGATATACAGGAGTGTAAATCCCACTAGCAAGGCTCATAATCGTAGCAAAAGCCAAGTTACTCAAATAGATAGCTAGAGGTAAGTCTAGGCTGTTACTCGATATAGTTACTGGTTTAAAGCTCCAAATTAAGGTAGCTACAGTGACATACTCCCGACGCTGCCCTAATGGGACAGCGCGGGCTTCTTACCAACACCAGCTATCGCTATCGGGCTTTGCCCGACGCTACGCGAACGGTTGCTCGGTAAGCTTTAATTACGGTCGATGCCTGGTATTACCCAGGGCACCTCCGCTCCAAATCCGTACGTGAAGGTTTCCCCTCATACGGCTCCTAGGTATCCTAGTCTTTTGACTTGCTCCCGTGGATATATTGATGACAGCTTTGGTGGACAGCCATGAGGTTGTCTTTCTTCCAGTTGTCATGATTTCCATCGATGTGGTGGAGGTGGACTCTTTCCTCATCAATGAATTTTAATTCGCAATATCCGCAGGAATGGTTTTGCTTGGTCAAAGCTTTGGAAGTAGCATTATCGTATAACTTGCTGTTTCGTTGGCTCCAGTAGACTAAATCTCCGTCATAAGGGGATTTAGTTCCTCTTACCATCTTATGTCCGTTTTCTTTCCATGATACTGAAGGAAAGGCTTTCTTTACTAACCTTTTTGATTCGTGTTTGTTTGTTGATTTTTGCTTTCTGAATTTTCGTTCAGTAGCTTTATTGGTGAACCATAGGTTATTGGGAGAATCTTCCATGCAGCAGTATCGATGGTATTTTCTCCAGCCGCGTACGATTGGTGCTAGTTTTTGGGCTTTGACTTCTGCTCCATAGTTCGAGCTGTTGGCCACGGATTTTACCTTCTTCAGGAAGTTTTTGAGGTTTTCCTTTGAGGGGTAGCTCTTGAATCTTCCGTCATATTGGACTCGGAAAAACCAGCCCAGGAAGTTGAATCCGTCTGTCGTTTTGGTTATCTTGGTCTTTTCTTCACTGATTTCCATGTCTCGTTCGGCTAAGAAGGCTTTGATTTTATTTAGCACCTTCTCGGCGTTGTCTTTTGGTTTTAGGAATATCACCATGTCATCCGCATATCTTACGGAGGGGTGTATTGCCTCTATTCCGTTAAGTGCTATGTTGGCGAGAAGTGGACTGACTACTCCTCCTTGTGGGGTTCCTTGCTCAGGGAATTCGGGGTTTACTCCAGCTTTGAGACAGCGGAATATTCCGTATTTTAAGCCTGATGGTGCAATTAACCTTTCCATGATGGCTTTATGGGAGATGCGGTCAAAACACTTCTTAATGTCTAATTCGATTACTCTTTTTTCGATGCCTTTCTTGACTGAGTTCAGATTGTCGAACACGTATTTTTGGGCATCGTGGGCACTGCGTCCAGTCCTAAACCCGTAACTCCGAGCGTGAAAGGTAGCTTCGTGTGCTGGTTCAAGAGCAAATTTGGCCAGACATTGCCATGCTCTATCGGCGATTGTGGGTACTTTGAGGATTCTAGTTTTCCCATTCTTTTTTGGGATGGGAATTTCGCGGAGTCCGCTATGTTTCCAGACAGTAGCATAGTGGTTCAATTCCTCTAAAAGTTCAAACCGCTCTCGGTATTTGAGGGCTGTCTTGCCATCGATACCGGCTGTTTTCTTACCCTGATTTAATTGAGTCACTTGACGGATGGCCAAAAGTTGTGCCGACCGGGATTTTAGAATCAGTTTTTGCAGAGACCGGACTTTCCTCAGGTCACCAGCTTGAACCGCTTTGTATACTCGCCTTTGTAGGCGGAAAAGGTTACGGCGGAGTTGTTTCCACTTTTGCCCTTTCCAAAGTTCACTATATCTTTTGGACATGTGTCTAACTATGCTCTTCTAGGGTTTGTATATTCTGAATACCCGTGCCCAGTTTTGAGCACATCTTACCCGACAGTGGGGATTAGGTTTGGCATAACTTACCGGGATTTCGACCTTTTCCCAGACCCATAATGCTGTCGTTTTTACTCGTTCCGTCTAACAGATTATTTTGACGATTTAGGGTAATCCATTTTGCCTATCCTCTTCTCGGAGATTACAGTTATCCAGAAAAAAATACTGTGAGAATATGAGGATGAAGTCCACATGTTTATTCCAGGTTGTGGCTCTCCCGTAAGACACTTTTTTAGGATTTGTTTACCCGTGTCGTCTCCCCATTAGCGCCAGTGTTGTTACCTGCTTATTTTCAACTGATTGCGCCCTGGTGCCAGCTTCACTCTGAAGGATTGCCGTCCATCTCGGTGTGGCCAGATAGGGAGTCACTTGTCTCCTCAATGGGTGGACTTTCACCACCATCCGTTAGACAGTTAGAATTTTTGAGGTTGTACCTCGCGAATCCCCCAACTCATACCCCTCTATTCTCTAGAGGCTCTTAGTTGGAACGAGCCGCACTTGCTGACGGGATGCCCCACCGCCAAATGTAAGATGTTTTTAGCCGCATTAACGTCCCTGTCCGCAACATAACCACAATGAGGGCAGGAATGGGTGCGGTCTTTGAGTTTTTTCGGTACTTTTTTGCCGCAATTTGAGCAGTTCTGGCTAGTATTTCTGGGATTTACTGCTATCGTTACCAACCCAGCATTCTCGGCTTTGGTTGACAAAATTGATAGGAATTGACCCCAACCAGCATCCAGGACTGATTTGTTAGAGTCGATGTCCCCTATTACGGGGAGCACCTCTCCTTCAGAACCGTGCGTGAAGCTTTCGCCTCACACGGCTCCTAGATATCCTCTCCTTTCGGAGTGCTCCAATGTATCTGTTGGTGGCAGCTTTGGTGAACTGCTAATAAGTTCAATGGTTTCCAATTGTCGTGGTTTCCATCAATATGATGAAGATGTACAGATTCGTCTTCTAAGAACTTCAACCCACAGTGTCCACAGGATTGGCGTTGCTTTTTCAAGGCTTTAGAGGTAGCATCAGAGTATAATCGGGAATTTCGATTACTCCAATAGACTAGGTCGCCGTCGTAAGGTGACTTAGTCCCCTTTACGTTGGCATGTTGGTTTTGTTTGTATCCTACCTTCGGGAATGCCTTTTTACATAGTTCATTTGCTTTGTACCGATTCACTTTCTTTTCCTTTCGGAATTTTCTGTTGGCGGTTTTTCTTATGAACCATAGAGAGTCCCGTGAGCTGCTCATATCGCAACTGCTGTGGTAGTTTCTCCACCCGCGTACAATAGGGGCTAACTTTTTGGCTTTTACTTCAGCGCCATAATTCGAGTTGTTGATTACGGTTTTAATCTTCTTCCGTATGTTACGGTGGTTTTCCTCTGAGGGAATTGACCGAAACTTTCCGTTTTTCTGGACGCGGAATCTCCACCCCAGGAGACGAAACCTTAGAATAAAGAAGCCTTAATTAATAATTTTTAACCCTTTTTTGCATAGTCTGTCGCCTGTAAAGGCTTCTTTATTCTTACGGTAACTTCATAGGAAGTCAAATCCGTCTGTCGTTTTAGTTAGCTTGGTCTTTTCTTCACTGATTTCCATCCCACCCATTGCCAGGAATGCTTTGATAGAGTCTAGTATCTTCGTGGCGTTATCTTTTGGTTTCAAGATTATCACCATATCGTCTGCGTACCGCAGGCTGGGGTGTATATCCTCTATTCCGTCAAGTGCGATGTTGGCTAGTAGGGGGCTCACTACACCCCCCTGGGGAGTGCCTTGCTCTGGAAACTCAGGGTTTACTCCGGCTTTTAAACAGCGGAATATTCCCATTTTTATAGCTGCCGGGGCAATCACTCTTTCCATTATGGAGGTATGTGAAATACGGTCAAAGCACTTTTTGATATCTAATTCAATGACCCTTTTTATGATGCCGTTTTTGTTTGAGCCTAGGTGGAGAAACAGGCGTTTTTGCGCGTCTTGGGCACATCTGCCTGTCCTAAACCCATAGCTGTCGGCACTGAACGTAGCTTCGTGAGCTGGTTCGAGGGCGAATTTTATTAGACATTGCCAGGCTCTGTCAGCGATAGTTGGTATTTTCAACATCCTTACTTTCCCGTTCTTTTTAGGGATAGGGATTTCACGTAGTCGGTTATGCTTCCAGTCAGAGGCATAATCGTTCAATGTTTCTACCAGTTCTATTCGTTGTCTGTAGTTGAGGCTTGACAGGCCATCAACTCCAGCCGTCTTTTTCCCTTTATTTAATTGTGAAACTTGACGGACGGCCAAAAGCTGCGCAGACCGGGATTTCAGAATCAGTTTTTGTAGAGACCGCGCCTTCTTCAAGTCACCATCTCGAACCGCTTTGTACACTGTTAGAGTCGATGTCCCCTATTAAGGGGAGCACCTCTCCTTCAGAACTGGGCGTGAGGCTTTCACCTCACCCAGCTCCTAGATATCCTAGTCTTTCGACCTGCTCCTGTGTTTGTTCATTGTCT
>NZ_JAAHIG010000027.1:0-7020 GCF_010692305.1 Moorena sp. SIO4G3
ATTCAAACCCGTTCTGAGAAGTACCCACTGACAAGGGACTACTGCGCGAGGAGCCGTGTGAGAGGAAACTTTCATGCACGGTTCTGAAGACGAGTCGGAGGGGCGACTCTCCGGCTTAGTTTAATGATATGCTACTAGCACAGTACAACTATCTATTGAGAGACAGGAATGATTCTTACGATCAGGCAAAGTCTCCAAGGTTAGGAAATTATTGTGATTTGAGAAGTAAGGGAGAGGCGTGTCCGCTGACTTGTTCTGTAAGTAAGTCACACTCTGTTGGGTATCCTTGGAAGAAAAACAAAAAAACCCCTCGTAGGACTGCTTATGAGGCTCAGAGTTCAAATCTTCCAATCCTCAAAAAAGAACGACCTTGGTACAAAACTATAAACTCAACTGTTTTACAACAGACTTTAAGGCAGTTGGATGTAGCTTTTTCAAAGTTCTTCAAAAATGAAACAGGGCACCCTAAACCTAAAAGGCGTTCGCGATTTAGAAGTTTTAAGTATACTCCAGGACAAGTAAAGCTAGATGGTAACCGAATCTATTTACCAGGTATAGGATGGATGCGGTTTCATGATTCCCGCCCTATACCAAGTGGGTTTACCTTGAAGTCCGTAACCGTTCGCCGGAAGGCACGGGGTTGGTTTGTTAGCCTCCAGATTGAAGACAAATCGGTACCAGCTTTACCTGTAAAAAACAAGAATGAAATTAGCCCGGATCGTGTTAAGGGATGTGATCTAGGAATAAAAAAGCTCGTTAGTATTTCTAATGGAGAGATAATTCAGAATCCAGCTAACGACAAAGTATTTAAGCGACAAGCCAGACGCTTAAAGTTGAGACAGCGATCTGCGAGTATAAAAAAGAAAGGTTCAAGGAATCGTAAAAAATCTTTTTCTAAAGTAGCGTCATTACACGATCGGATTGCTAACAGCCGTTCTGCATACCACTGGAAGACAGCTAAAGTTCTAACCGATGGAACTGATGCCCTGATATTTGAGGACTTAAATATTAGGGGCATGAAGTCTCGTTGTAAACCTAAAAAGAATGAAAGTGGTGGGTACAATCCCAATGGACAATCAGCCAAAAGGGCTCTAAATCGTGCAATATCTGATGCCGCTTGGGGAGAACTGATCAAAAAGATCGAGGTCGTGGCTGCAAAGTCAGGCATTCCAGTAATCAAAGTAAATCCCAGGCATACATCTCAGCGGTGTCCAAAGTGTCATCATGTTAGCGCAGAAAATCGAAAAAAAGAAAAGTTTGTTTGCACCAATTGTGGACATCACAATGATGCTGATGTAAATGGCGCAGTAAATATCAAGATGCGGGGTCTGAAAGAACTGGGTATTGACCCCACCCAGCTACCTCTGGTTCGGGGGGAAGTTACGCCCATGGAGTTAACAGCCACTTAGTTGGTTGTGCCTGGGAATCCCCATCCTATACCGGTTGGGGAGGTTCAAAGGAGTAATTTATGGCAACATCAACATCACAACCGATGGTAATTCCCATTCTTGAAAACGGCGATCGCTTAACTCGGGTGGAATTTGAACGACGATACCAGGCAATGCCTGATACCAAGAAAGCAGAATTGATTGAAGGAGTAGTTTACGTGGCATCTCCCGTCAGGATCACGAAACATGCCAATCCCCATGGAAAAATTATTACCTGGCTAGGGGTCTATGAAGCCGCTACCCCCGGTGTCATGTTGGGAGACAATCCTACGGTGCGGTTAGATTTTGATAATGAGCCCCAACCGGATGCAATTATGCGCATTGATCAACAAAAGGGTGGACAGTCCCGCATTAGTGACGATGACTATGTAGAAGGAGCACCGGAGTTGATTGTCGAGATTGCAGCCAGTAGTGCTTCCTACGACCTCCATGACAAGCTACGGGCTTACCGGCGCAATGGAGTAAAGGAGTATTTAGTTTGGCTGGTGCAAGAGCAACAGTTTCGCTGGTATGAATTGGATGCAGGGGAGTATGTCCAGCAGCAGCCAGATCAGTTGGGGGTGGTGAGCAGTAATGTGTTTCCAGGATTGCAGTTGGCAGTAGGGGCGTTACTAGCTGGAGAAATGCAACGGGTATTGTCAGTGCTTCAGGAGGGAATAGAGTCAGAGGCACATCAACACTTTGTAGCTGGATAGGCTCGGTAGCTAATACTCCGAAGATGGCTTTTGCGATCGGCGTTCGCGCAGCGTGGCCAAAGGCCTCAGCCGCGCCAAAGGCGATTAGCCCGAAGGGCGTTGGCTAGCGATCGCAAACAGCAACAAACCCACTGCTGGGACCCTAGGTAACTGACCCAAATGCTACCCTCAAACTATCCGGTTCAACAGAAGATCATGTACCAAACTGACCCACCGCTTTCTCCCAGCGAAACCATGCCCACGATGTATGACTTACCTAGTGAAGACCCAGAGGAGCCTGGTTTGCCTGACGAATTTCACGACTTCCAACCCCAGCTATTGCGGGAAACCTGCCAACCTCCTAACTATCCCAAGGAGGAGATGTTCATTGGCACAGACCTAAATCTATATTACGATAGTCATCATTTGTTGTGGCACAAACGACCAGATTGGTTTCTGGTATTGGGTGTCACTCCTGCTCAACAACAACAAGATCTGCGCTGGAGTTATGTGGTTTGGCAGGAAGGAAGAGTGCCATTTTTGGTAGTGGAACTCCTATCACCAGGTACCGAAGCTGAAGATTTAGGACAAACCCTAAGGTCTGCCAACAAGCCACCCACCAAATGGCAAGCCTATGAGCAATATATGCGGATTCCTTACTATGTGGTCTTTGACCGTTATCAAAACCAGTTGCGAGTGTTTCAATTAATTGTCACTCAGTATCACGAAGCAGAGCTTTCTGAGCCCAAATTTTGGATTCCAGAACTGGAATTAGGGTTAGGAGTATGGCAGGGGAAATATCAAGAAACAGAAGGGTTGTGGCTGCGTTGGTATGATGGAGCTGGTAATTGGATTGAGACTTCAAAAGAACACGCTCAACAGGAACACCAACGGGCAGAACAAGAACGCCAACGGGCAGAACAGGAATCCCAACGGGCAGAACAGGAATCCCAACGGGCAGAACAAGAACGCCAACGGGCAGAACAGGAATCCCAACGGGCAGAACAGGAATCCCAACGGGCAGAACAAGAACGCCAACGGGCAGAACAGGAATCCCAACGGGCAAAACGATTAGCAGAAAAATTGCGTACCCTTGGCATCAATCCCGATGATTTATAAGGGGGGGGGTGATCCAACTTCCCAGCTTCCTACTCCCGACTCCCGACTCCCGACTCCCGATTCCCTACTCCCATCAACCTAGGATATGGAAGAATTAACATTATTACGTCAACTCATTGAAGAAAGAAACTATCATAAAGCCTTAGAAATTGTTGATGAACTAGAAGAAATGTCAAGGGAGGATAAATTAAATAAAATTTATAGCTATGCAGTCATTTTACTATTACATTTAATAAAACAAGAAGTAGAAAAACGCACTACCCGCTCTTGGGAATTTTCGATTTATAATGCCAGCAAAACCATTAAACGAGTTAACAAACGGCGAAAATCAGGAGGATGTTATGCCAATCAAGAGGAATTATTAGAAATTTTAACCGATGCCTTTGAAACAGCCCTAAAAAAAGCAGCATTAGAAGCCTTAGAAGGCAGATATACAGATAGTGAACTCAAAGAAAAGATTGACGAAGAGCAAATTAAAGAGAAAGCTCTAGGTTTAATTTGTTAACAAGAGGGAGCAGGGAGCAGGGAGCAGGGAGCAGGGAGCAGGGAGTGTGGGGAGATGGGGAGATGGGGAGATGGGGAGATGGGGAGATCGGGAGATGGGGAGATCGGGAGATCGGGAGTCAGATTAGTTTTCCCTCTTGCCTCTTGCCTCTTGCCTCTTGCCTCTTGCCTGTTCCCTATTCCCTGTTCCCTATTCCCTACTCCCTATTCCCTCTCACCACTGTCATCAAAAACTCCGCCAAGGTCCCCCCATCGACCCCCAACTCACTCCGCTCCTGAGCCGCTAAAATTCCCGCTTGGGCATGCCACCAGGCTGCCGTTGCCACTATTGCCTCCAAAGGATGCTCAGACAGGAGTGGCTGAGCCATCAAACCTCCCACTAGTCCCGTGAGCACATCCCCACTGCCACCTCGGGCTAGAGCTGGTGTACTTTCAGGAATTAGGGACACCGAGCCCATAGGATTTGCGATCGCACTCCTGGCTCCTTTTAACAACACCACAGACCGACTCAGTTGGGATGCCTTCCGCACGGCCTTGACTCGATCCGGTAACAGTTCTGCGGAATCAGGAAATAAACGTCGGAACTCTCCAACATGAGGGGTTAACACTGTCTGGCCTGGACGCTTCAACAAAGTGGGAATAGTGATCAGTTCCGCCAGGATATTTAAACTATCCGCATCCAAAACAATTGGGGATTGGGCAGCTAAAACCCCTTGCACTATATCCTTAGCATCCTTTGTTAAACCAGGACCACATGCGATCGCATTATAAGTCTGATTTGAAGCGTGATAGCTACCAGAGGGTTGGTGTAACTTCTCTAACACTAACTCAGGCAAAAATGCTATAGCACCCGCCGTCGTTTCTGGGCAACCAATTACCACTCCTTCTGGCAAGTGACTGACCACTAGCAATTTGATAGACTCCGGTACTGCCATCGAAAGCATTCCCACCCCACTAGCGCGAGCCCCTAATCCCGCCAAAATTGCTGCCCCTGAATACTGTTTAGAGCCACAAATCAGCAACAGATGTCCCTGTTGGTACTTATGAGTTACCTTAGGGCGAGGTAAAGGCAAAAACTCTTTCGCAACAGTTTTTGTTACTCTGAGCAAATCTGGTGGTTCACCTAAAATTGACCAAATATCCTTGAGGGGAATACCAAAATCAATTAACTCAGCTTCACCAATATAATCCAAGCCTTGGTCTTGCAGAAACGCCAACTTCCACAACCCTAAGCACAATGTCCGGGTAGCCCGAACCGCGATACCCAAAACTTCCCCAGTATCAGTATGTAATCCCGAAGGTAAATCAATACTCACCACCGGTTGTGACCATTGATTCAACAGCTCAACCGCCTCAGCGATACTACCAGAAAGCGATCGCGTCAGTCCAAATCCGAACAAACCATCAATAATCAAGTCACACTCATAAAGCGGTTCAATCTCTTCATAAAAAGGAATCCCCAAGCTAACCGCATACTGAGCATGGTAGTTAGTCAATTCCTTCAGTTTCGACAAAGGACGGTAAATGTGGATCTCATACCCCTGTAAATAAAGTTCACGAGCAACAACTAACCCATCGCCCCCATTATGACCAGGACCAACTAACACACCCACTCGCCTATTCTCAGCCCAGGGATAAAGAGTTTGAATAGAGCCAGTAATCAATCCTGCCACCTTTTCCATCAAAGCTGCTACAGGCATCCCCGCCTCAAAGATGCGCCCTTCAATCTCACGCATCTGCTCAGCAGTTACCACCACTTGTTCAATTATTTCTCGCCGATTGTCAGACTGCATCAATTGTTAATTGGGTAATGTAGAATTTAGAATTTAGAATTCTTGAATGTAGAATTTAGAATGTAGAATTTAGAATTTAGAATTCTGCCTTTTGCCTTTTGCCTTTTGCCTTTTGCCTTTTGCCTTTTGCCTTTTGCCTTTTGCCTTTTGCCTTTTGCCTTTTGCCTTTTGCCTTTTGCCTTTTGCCTTTTGCCTTTTGCCTTTTGCCTTTTTTTGCCTTTTGCCTTTTGCCTTTTGCCTTTTGCCTTTTGCCTTTTGCCTTTTGCCTTTTGCCTTTTGCCTTTTGCCTTTTGCCTTTTGCCTTTTGCCTTTTGCCTTTTGCCTTTTGCCTTTTGCCTTCTTAATTCTTAATTCTTAATTCTTAATTCTTAATTCTTAATTCTGCCCCTACCGACTAAAATACACCCGTGCATCCCAACCAGCAGAGCGCAAACGATTACTCCAACGTTCTGCCTCCCCCCGCTTTTTAAACGGACCAACAGCAACATGTTTACCTCTGGGGGCATCTCGTTGGCTCACTAAATCCTGGGCAATCCCAATTTTAACCAATTCCGTTACCATCTCTGGTAACCTCTGAGCATTTCCAGGAATAGCCACAAAATAGCTCCTACCCCTAGATTCTCTTGAATCCTCTGGATTAGAACCAGAACTCACAGCACCACGATTCGCCAAATCTAATCCTGTTTCTGGATACACCAAACGGGAGCCATAGGTGATCGAGCCATCGGATGCAAAATTGGGTATGTTCCTCAGATTTGTGGCACCCTTATCAAATGCTTGTGGTTCAATGGTTATGATGCGGGCTGGAATTCCCAAAGCTTCCAAAGTGCGCAGACGGGACTGAGCATTGTAGCGATCCATAAATGTCCCCGCTTGAATCACCCCCTCTCCCTCGCGCACAAACGCTTGTGGTTCAATGTCTTGTACTTGGGATAACAACCAATAACTATCACCCACCACATCAACCCGATAGAGATTAGCGATGGGTCTTGATGGATTAGTTATTGATGGATTAGTTATTGATGGATTAGTGTCGTTGACATTTAACTGAGGAGGTAATGGTGTATTGCTTGACCGATTGGGTGAGGCGGTCGGCAAAATTAAAGGGGGAGTGTTAACCGATGGTAGAGAAGATGGCGTCATAGTTGGTAGAGGCTCCCCAAAAAATCTCGGTTCTGGTGACGTTTGGGCAGTAGCTGGCCTCAGACCCCTCATAACTGTTTGGCCAGTCAGTAGCAACAGTAGCCAACCAGTTACCTTAATCAGTGTTTTAGGATTTCTAAATTGGTCAGACACTCTGATCATAATCGGTCTTGCTCTCTATTGACACTCCCCGTCCTATAAGAACGGGGATTCTGTTAGAGTCGATGTCCCCTATTAAGGGGAGCACCTCTCCTTCAGAACCGTACGTGAAGCTTTCGCCTCATACGGCTCCTAGATATCCTAGTCTTTCGACTTGCTCCAGTGGATTTGCTGGTGACA
>NZ_JAAHIG010000270.1:0-12397 GCF_010692305.1 Moorena sp. SIO4G3
CGGTTGCTCTTCCGATCTCCCTCAGGTCGCGACTATAGAAATGCACAGACGTAGCATGCTATGTCTGTACAAGCTTCTTCGGGCTGAATTAAAAAGGGGGTATTTAACTCGGATTTGGTATAAGTGATGATACTGACCAATCTAATGGTCTACATTTATACAGTTCCCTGATCTCCTGTCCAATGAACAGTAATTGCTGACTTTTCCTAAGCATTTAGCCGTCAGCTTGGTCATTGATCATTAGTGATTGAGTTGGTGGTGCTATTGTTTTTATTTCAGCTCAAGCCTTTGCGATCGCTAGCTGATCAGCATCACCATTACCCATTACCCATTACCTATAATTTCTCTCGACAGTAGCTGAGTTGGAAGGAACGCGATCGCGTACCCTACCGAACCCCACCAATCCCTCAGTTTTTAGTCTGGCAACTTGTACTGTTCTACAATCCGCTTGGCATACTCTGGCACATGTGCCTCTAACTTTTCTGGATGATTGCGCTTTAAATATAAATAGTTGCGGGTGAAGTGGGAGTCAATAGAAAAACGAGCATACTCCAATCCTTTCGGACCTATTTTTTCAATCACCACTCCCATCATTTTTGCTGCCCACATCGGTAAGGTAACTCCCTTGTCATAGGCAGGAATACTCTGTTGCACTGCCTGTTTGCGATCGCCTTTTGACATGACTGGTTGAGTTTCCAACTGGTCTTGCACCAAATCCAACAATTCTTGCCCAATGTCATTACGAACCAGAATCCACTGCCAACCAAAGGGAGCTCCCATGTAACCTACCACTAAATCCGCTAGGGAGTTTACATAGTCAAAACAACTCATGCAAGAGGAGGCAAACACATCTTTGAGTTGATTAGTCTTTAAGCCAAAGAACGGTACTTTCTCAATCGAGCCATCCTCATGTTTAAAGTGAATCCGGAAATCCTGCATAAACTCGTAATGTACCACTGTTTCTGGTGAACGGCTGGTGGTTTCTAGAAATTTTTGCAACCCCTCACGGTTGACATTATCGACACAGGGCGTACCTAAAACATAGAGTTTTTCTAAACCGAGTTCGTTTTGCACTGATCGCAATGCTTGGATTTGGCAGCCAACACCAATTACTAATAATCGCTTCATCCCTGATTGTTCCACTTGCTCTAACACAGAGAGGTTAGGAGACAAGGTAGGCTTATTCACCCGTGCTGCTAACACCTCCTCTGGGGTACGAGCAATGATCGGCATCGGCTGAAAACGGTCTTCTTTAGTGTTTTGGACACAGACTACACCTTCAACTTTACCCTGCTTGAGCATTTCTATGGCAATGGTACTGACAATTCCTGTCCACTGCGCCCCTTCTATGGGGTTAATCTTCTTAGCCGTGATCATCTTCTGGTTAACACCAAAGTACCAATCATCTGGATGATCTAGATTGCGGCTACGTCCATGGGCTTTTGTTTCCAAGTCAGCTATTTGCTGGTTTAAGAATGCACAAGCTTCCTTGACATAATGGATATAGTATGTATCACAAAGTCCACACTCGCTACACAGTTCCTTGGCAGGGCGTCGGCTACTTGGTTTTAAGGCTCTCGCTTTTTTATGTTTGGCAGGTTGAGGTGTCACTGAAGTCATTTTCTTAACTAATGGTCTATTGTCTCACGATGCTGAGCATTCAGAAGTCAGCTAATGCGCTACTTGAGATGCTACTTGAGGTGATATCAGCTATCAGCCGTCAGCGTTAATTTGGATCTTGCTGATCGATTCCAACACAATAGACAGGAGTGTAAATGCGTTCCCGTCGCGGCTCAATGCTTAGCATCGCATATCTCGATTGCCAACACTGATCGGATTTTCTCTTAATTTTCTTTTATTTTGTACATTTGTACTAAATTAAGGTTTGCGAACGCGCCCCGCGTGGCCTACGGCCAATCGCACAAAGGGGAGATAATTGGACCCTCAGGTCAATCAAAGTACCACCGTAGGGGCGCAGGGGGTGCGCCCACCCACCAAGGGAAAAGAAAACCAGAAAAACCCTCCTTTTAGTTACCAATTAGTTACCAAATTCTGCCACCTGAGATTGAGACAGACCGGTTAGATTGGCCACCTGCTCCAGCGTCATCCCTTGCCCTAACAAGTTCTGCGCCACCTGCTGCAACTGAGACTCCGCTTGTTCAGCCCTTTGTTGTTCTTGATCAGCTCTTTGCCGTTCTTGATCAGCTCTTTGCCGTTCTTGTTCAGCTCTTTGTTGTTGTTGATCGGCTCTTTGTCGTTCTTGCTCGGCTTTTTCCTCAGAAGTGGGCAGTAACTCCCCATCCAAATTTGCCCAGCGTAACCAAGTTGCTTCGATGCGGTTATAATAACCATGCCAACGCACCAAGCTCAAACCTAATGCTTCAGATACCAGTTGGTTGTGCTGATTAGGTTCTATCGGTTGGTAAACTCTATTTTGGAGATGAAATCCAGCCCAATCATCTGGATTGAAAGGATCAAACCAGAAATACTCTGGCACACGCATCTGATTTTGATAAATCTGCTTTTTCTCGTTTTTGTCACGCTCAACAGTGCTTGCCGACAAAAGTTCGATAATCACGTCAGGAGCCTTTTCCTCCTCCCAAATCACCCAGCTTCGACGCTCTCCCTTGGGTACATCTAGAGCAACAAAGAAATCTGGTCCTTTATAGTCCTTATTTTTGAGTTGGGCAACGCTGTAGTAAACAAACATATTGCCACCGACATAGCCATCTGACCTATTGTCTAGCCAAGGCGATAGGGTATAAATGAGCAGATCCATTTGGGCTTTGTGCCGTGCGGTTTCCATTGGTATATCATCGTCACAGGGAAGGTCGGCCTGAGTGGGTGGCGCTGCCACTGCCATTGACTCTATAGTTTTAGAGAGTGCAAGCTCTGACATGGCTGTCCAAAGGTGTTAGTTTACCAAGTTTTGACACTTCTATGTTAATGGGTACTGCTTCAAAGCAAATGGGATCATATGGAGCTCGAAAGTACTAATGTATTCACAATTAAAGGTGAGGTAGCCAGAGTCCTCACCAATTTAGATAAACGAGAGATAGTCATTATTGTAACCAAAGGGGGAATCCCCCACTGGATCTTCCCAAGTCGCCATAACGTCCGAGGGTGACTGCTGATGGTTGATAGCTGAGTGCTCAAAGTATACATGGCTGCGTTCGCTAGCCAACGCCCTTCGGGCTAATCGCAACTTCCTCAAACCTAGAGGCATCAGCCTGTTTGACTTTTTCAATGTCACCTTCGGTCTCTTAAAAGTAACGAATAACTCTATCACTGTTTGCTGGACTTGACCAATAGTGGAGTTATAGAGTAATTAATTATACAAAGTTGGACTATGCCTTCTGGTATTCACCAATGCCCAGCTTATTAATTAGTGATTAGTGATTAGTGCTTTGTGGCCAGTAACAAGTTTTCTGGTATTCACCAATGACCACCTTAGTGATTAGTGATTAGTAATTAATAATTAGTGATGAGTGCTTTGTGGTCAGTAACAAGTTTTCTGGTATTCACCAATGACTGATTACTAATCAATAAAAAACCGCCGCTAGCAATAGGGCGGGATGGTTAAGCAATCGGAGGGTAACTCTAGGTTACTTGATTAGTCTAGGATTCTGTTGTAGCAAATTTTACCAAATACCCCTAACTGTCTAGCTTTTACCATAAGCATTAATTGGTTCTTTGATAAGCCGGATATATAAATGCTTAAACGTAGACTTAATTACTCGAGGCATACCAAAATCAATCGGTTTCATAGTATCAGGTAGTTTCCAATCCCTCACTTGGATTTCTAGAGGTCCTTGGTAAGGAAAGTCAATCTCTGCTAAGTCTGGCAACAACCCCAGGCGTTTTTGAGCTGCCAGGGTAGGAACCAGAGCTGGTTCAACATTTAGAATTTCCACTATTGAGCGGTCGAGAGCAAAGACATCCTCCGATGCTCCTAAGATCCCTAAATGTCTGGGTTCACCACCAATCGGACCATTCCCTTCCTGACCAATAATGCCATCAATGATAGTCAACTGCGGATTAATCGCCCGTGCTGTTTCCACCAGCATTTCCCCAAAGCGAGTCTCATCCTTACCTGCTTCCATATGCCACCAGGCTTTCATTTTTCCGGGAACACAGCCGAATAAATTCTTTACCCCCATGGTCAGGGTCAACTGCATGTGGGATTTTACCTTCGGTAGGTTAATCACCACATCGGCATTCATGGCCTCTTTAGACAAACGCAGATGATTAAAGGTTTCGCTAGCAGTTTCATAACCCTTGCCGTGGAATTCGACAATAGGGATATCAAGTTCTGCCATCATTGGCAGATAGCCGTTTGCCTTAGCCACACCCCTAGCACTCCCAAAGGCTGGGCTATCTCCGAAAAAGGGTTTACCCCCAGCTTCTTTGACTAGTTGAGCGACGCAGTAAACAATTTCAGGGCGAGTGATACATTCTTTACCAGGACGACCAGCAGTAAGTAAATTAGGTTTAAGCAGAACCGAATTACCTTTCTTAACAAAAGCACTCATCCCTCCCAAAGGTTCTAGCAGCCTTTCCAAGGAAGCTCGTAAGAGTTGTCTATTATAGGAATCAGCATGAATTAAACTAACAGTTTGCATAATTTAATAGTTTTGATGTCAGGGGAAAATGATCAATTGTGTATTGTTATACCAATTTACTATCAAAGATGTAAACTTATAGTAGACTTGGGGATGAGAAATTTTTCAGCTTGTTTCCCGCCGCCAACAGATAAGTTACATTTTTAAATAAAATCTGGTATTCTTCCAGGAGGAAGTTGCCTATCGTAGAAATTGTCTGTTGTAGTATGAAAAGCTTTTACTCTAGGGTGGCAGATTCCTAGCTACACACGTAGAATAAGAATACATAGTGCATCTACTTATTCTTCAATGTATCTACAACTTGTCAGTTGCGTCTGCGGTCTTGTATCTAGGTTGAGCCTTAAATAATCACTCTAGGTCATGTTTAGGTTGAAAGCGTTATTCAATCGTTTCAGGGTGTATCAGTGAACGCATTTGTCCTATTCCAGGGTTTTAGGGACAGTACCTTAATACAGTAGTGCACTTACCAAACTTTTAAAGGATGTGGATTTTAACAAAATGTTTATAATTCTCTAACTTCCCTAATCCTGAAGTGTTTACTCTCCTGAGGAAGAATGGTTAATTTTGTCATTCGTTGAATGCCGGGAAGTGTATCTAATCTGTAATCAATAAACGTTTCCGTTGCCGAATTTAAGGCTAATTTTCAGGAAGATCGGAATTTTCTGTTGAAGCTAAAAATACCTATATCAATGGAGAATACTGATGCTCTCTTGACTGAAACCCTATCTTAGGCACGGGTTAATGGCCATTTCAGGCACAAAAATTTCACATTCAGCCGACGTTGCCAGATTTTCCCTGGTTAAAACGTTTTGTACCAAGCAGGCTGAAGAAAATAACATAATCAGTCAAACGAGGTGAACACACAAATGATTAAAGTACAGGCTCCTGATTCCATCCTATTTCCACAACCAGGCGTTGGCAAAGTAGAACGTACCATTACCCCGACCAAGCCTGGGCGAGTCAAATTTAAAGCCACATACTGGCCCGCCCGCTTATGTGATCATGATTCCCAAGTTACCCTTATGCCTGATGACCAAGTGACCGTGGTGGGCCGACACGGGATTACGTTGTTGGTGGTTCCTGCAGGCTATATTTCCCCTGGCAATTCACCAGATGGTGAACCGGAAGTTGAAGAACCTAGTCAATCCCAGAGCTTGGGATGGACTCAGAAACTGAGCTCAGTCTTTTCAAAACTGGGTCGCTAGAGTTTAACTAGCCGTAAGCTTATGGGCTACCTCAAGCGCGTCGTTCGCACAGCGTGGCCAAACGCGCCCCGCGTGGCCTTTTGGCCAAGGCCAAAGCCTGTGCCACCTCACAGGCTAGAAGCCTGTGCCACCGCTCCGCGAACAGCTATCAGCAGTCAGCTGACGCCCTACTGGAAAAGCTTCCCTTTGCCTAACCAGTTAATGTTCTCGCAGCCAGGATAAATAAACAAAGTTCAGACGTTATATGTAAGATATATAACGTCTGAATTTGGGATTTTTTTTCGTGGTCAAGCTTGCATCTAAAGCTTGGATCTTATGTTATTTCCGGATAATTACCATGAATCAAAATCTCCCCATCTCCCCATCTCCCCATCTCCCCATCTCCCCATCTCACCATCTGCATGCTTAGTCCTACTTTTAAGAATTGGTATAAGTCGGTCGGTTCTCTTGCACTGATCTAACTAAGCACAAATAACAATTCAAGCTTAGTCAATCCATCGCATCTGGACAAAATGGGCTGGACGTCCCCAGATATCAGATGTTTCCCTAATGTCTACAATCGCCAGGTTAAAAGGAATGGCAGTAGTTAAGTACCGTTGTGCTAAGTTACCCAAATCAGGTGTTAGTTGAGTAGCAGCTACCGCTGCAAAGCCAAGACCCAAGAGTTGTTCAATCGGTCCTCGCGGCAGTAACAGATGAACTGCCAACCCCAGTCCAGCACCTAAAAACACTGCTACTGAGAGATTCGTGCCGCACCGGGGGTGGATAGCCATATCCCATTCTCCCCGAGTCAGTCGCTCTAGGGCAGTGGGTACTGCTCGTCTCAAGTCAGCCAAATTTACCTGACCATAGAGATAAAATCCTTGGTCAGTTGATAGTCCTCCTATAGAATTATTATCTGATGGAGGAGTGATACGGCTTGCACCAGCACCACTAGCACCATAGCGCTGACTTAGAACCCAGACAGTAGCGTGTTCTAGAGCATGAACCTGACGCACCATGAGCATCTCTTTTAACCCTGGAACGAAATTCAGCTGCCTCAGCAAATCCGTATCCTGGGTCGGTTGAGGGGCTGTAAAATCAAAGTCCCAAAAGTTACTGGTGTTTAGCGATGCAGCGCGGTCTTGGGGGTTTCCCCCATAAGCGACTGCATCAAGAACGGAAGCAGAATTACTCATGGCAGCACAAACGCAAAAGCAGGTTCATTAATATCAGACAGTTTCACTGTAGCATTGTGTCCGACTGAATACTTTTCATTTCTAAACATTCAGCTGAATGCTTAGAAAACTTAATCATTCTTAGTGGTTCGTCAATTAAGAATTAACCATTAACAATTAACCATTAACAATAAATATAGCTCCTCGCTGTTCTAGCTCAGGTTTAATTTGATCGGGCAAAACTGCGTTGTACCAAAATTTAGCACCTTGGACATTGGCTTTATGAAGATTACTACCAAATAAGTTAGTACCCATCATATTTGTCTGACTCAAGTCAGCATTAGTCAGATCGACGTGACGCAGTTGAGCATAACTGAGTTCACTACCACTGAGGTCTCCATAACTCAACTGAGCATGACTTAATTGAGCATAGCTAAGGTTAGTCTTCCTTAAGCTGGCATAATTCAGAGAAGCACCACGCAGGTGAGCCTGAGTGAGGTTAGCACCATCTAAGTTTACGTGATTGAGATTGCTATGGTTTAGCTTGGCTTGACAGAGGTTGGCTTGACACAGGTTAGCCTTGTTTAGGTTAGCTTGCTTCAAGTTGGCACCCCTGAAGTTGGCATGATTGAGCTTAGTATGACGTAAGTCAGCCCTATTAAGGTTAGCACCACTAAGGTTGACCCTACTAAGTTTGGCATTTTGCAGACTAGCATCACTGAGGTTAGCATCGTTCAAATCAGCATTTTGTAAGTCAGCATGAAGCAAATTACTCTCCTTCAAACTTGCATTTATTAAATTTGCTTGCTGTAAATTAGTACGACGTAAATCAGCACCGCTTAGGTTGGTACTACTCAAATCAGCACTATTCATGTCAGCTGTGATTAACTTGACTCCACTAAGATTAGCACCACTTAAGTTAGCGCCACTGAGTTTGGCAAGGCTTAAGTCAGCCTGACTTAAATTGGCACCACTAAGATTAGCACCACGCAGGTCAGCAGCCCTTAATTTCGTATTACGTAAATCGGCACCACTAAGATTAGTACCACGCAGGTCAGTCCCTTTTAATTGGGGAAATACTCGATAGCTCTCCGAAGAAATAACCCTGGGATTATCTGGCTGATTTTCTGCGATTTTAATGAGATTATATTGAATATTTTGAGTGTAAATTGCTATCACAATATTGAAAATTTCTAAAAACTTTATAAACCACTTACACTCTTGCTCTGGAGAGTTTTCGTAATAGCGAATTATTTTAGCAATACAAACGTCTAGATGAGCTTTTACGTACTTACAAATTAAAACAATTTTGAGTAAAATACTAACAAGAGTGAGCGGTTCTTCTTGAGTTGTTAATAAAATAAATAGAGGAGATGGTTCCTGGCTATCTTCAGTCGTAAAAAGCTCAACTAATCTTCTGCAGGTGCGCAGAATTAAGTCGAGGGTTATAGTAGATTGGTTATAGTCAATGTAGAGTTGATCGATTTTTTGAGAAATTTTGGTATTTACGATGGCTAAGGATTTATGATTATGTACGTAAATTAATAAATATTTTTTCAGACTTTGTTTAAAGTCTCTATAATTTAGATTTTTAATTTGCTTGACAAAAATACGGGCTTGGTAATTGTAATTAGACCATAGCTGTTTAGATTCAATTTTTTTAATAATATCAATAACTTCGTTTCCTATATTTGTCGGATTATAAGTGTCTTCAGGTTTTAAGACAGGGGAATTATAGTGAACTGTATACCTAGCTAAATCAAATGTAAATTTTTCTGTTAATTGATTGGCTATATCTATAGCAATTTTTCGCTGTTCTATGGGATTTTTATGATCAAGATATTGAGGAACTAATAAATAAGACGCATAGCGAGAACTCCAATAACCTCTTTTGGCATTTGAATTGATTTCATTAAAAAGCTTTAGTTGATTATATTCATCACTCTTACTAAAAATAACTAGCCAATTGATCTGACGGTTAACTAGTTTAGAAAAGCTATTATTGGTTTTAGTTTTACTATTGTCAATACTCTTGATTAATTTGGTTATATAATTTAAGTTTCGTTGAGAATACCAATTATTGATTACTATATAGCATGAGCGTTTAAATGTATTAGCAAATACTTGATAATCGTTGTGTAAAATTATTTCTAATAATGCCTTATTTACCTCTAGGTTTGCCGTCATTTCACAAGAGATGAACAATTGCTTAAAGTCCAGAAAAACGGTTTCTGGATAATTTTCCTTTACCCCCTTCAAAAAAAACTCATAGATAACTTCTTGATAACGCTGAATGCTTTCCTGTTTCGGGAGTTCAGGTTCAGTAATATCCTCCTTATTAATATCATCCTGCTTGGGGGTATGATTGGGGTGATTATTGTTGTTCGTTGAGATGCTCTCTACCATAGAGACAAATTCCTTTATTATATATATTATATAGAAAGTTTAATTTGAACAGCAAGTTGAGACAAACAAGGGACTCCTGAAAAACGTAACGGTGCGCGTTCACGCTTAGCTTTGAAAAAGCGCGGGGTCGCACCGCAAATTGAGAGCAATGACTTTAGCCAATGAGGAATGTAATTTGCCCGGGTGGTCATTAGTAGCTATAACCATAAGGAGAGTACTGTGGAAGTTAATGTAAATTGTGCCCAAGACTGCATCAACGGTTGTATCTTAGGTGACAAATGCCCCAATAAACAATACCTGGCTGAGGCATCCCAGTTCATTAACGATACTTCATTGGACAAAATGTTGGAGTTGGCAGAGGAAGCACGGCTCAAGAAACTATCTCAACCTCCCAAGTGGGTGATTCCCGACTTTCCTGAGTAGAAAACTCTCACCCGTAAGCCAAAAGCGCCTGATTCTATGGGAACCTAAGAGAATAAATACAAAAACCTACTATTCTCGCTACGCCAAGCAATTAACAGGTTATGCAAACTTTAAGCACACCTCAAAGGGCTGCTACACTACCAGCTTTCGATACTACTATCCACCGCCGTCAAACCCGCCCTGTCAGAGTGGCTAATGTCACTATTGGCGGGGGATACCCGGTGGTGGTGCAATCGATGATTAATGAAGATACTTTAGATATCGATGGTTCCGTTGCTGCTATTCGCCGCTTGCACGAGATTGGTTGCGAGATTGTCCGTGTCACTGTACCGAGTATGGCACATGCTAAGGCTCTAGCCCAAATCAAAGAGAAACTAGCAGCGACCTATCAACCGGTGCCTCTAGTAGCTGATGTCCATCACAATGGCATGAAAATTGCTCTGGAAGTTGCCAAGCATGTGGATAAGGTGCGAATTAATCCAGGATTGTATGTCTTTGAAAAGCCCAAAGCCAATCGCAGTGAATACACTGAAGCTGAATTTGAGGAAATTGGGGAAAAAATTCGGGAAACCCTAGAACCCCTAGTCATTTCCCTCCGTGACCAAGGGAAAGCTATGCGCATCGGAGTCAATCACGGTTCCCTAGCAGAACGGATGCTGTTTACCTATGGTGATACCCCAGAAGGGATGGTGGAATCTGCTCTGGAATTTATTCGTATCTGTGAATCCCTAGATTTCCGCAATTTGGTGATCTCCCTGAAGGCTTCACGGGTA
This sequence comes from Moorena sp. SIO4G3, assembly GCF_010692305.1. Lineage (NCBI taxonomy): Bacteria > Bacillati > Cyanobacteriota > Cyanophyceae > Coleofasciculales > Coleofasciculaceae > Moorena > Moorena sp. SIO4G3. The sequence continues at coordinate 10,587 of NZ_JAAHIG010000270.1, forward strand.
CCTGTGATGCTAGCCGCCTATCGCTTAATGGTACGGCGGATGAATCAGTTGGGGATGGATTACCCTTTGCATTTAGGTGTTACTGAAGCCGGGGATGGGGAATATGGACGGATTAAGTCTACGGCTGGTATTGCTACTCTGCTAGCTGAGGGAATTGGTGATACGATTCGTGTCTCCCTTACGGAAGCCCCAGAAAAAGAGATTCCTGTTTGCTACAGTATTCTGCAAGCTCTGGGATTGCGGAAAACTATGGTGGAGTATGTGGCTTGTCCGTCCTGTGGTCGTACTTTATTTAATTTAGAGGAGGTGCTGCATAAGGTTCGGGAAGCTACTAAACATCTCGCTGGCTTAGATATTGCTGTGATGGGGTGTATTGTTAATGGTCCTGGGGAAATGGCTGATGCTGACTATGGTTATGTAGGTAAGCAAGCTGGCTATATTTCTCTGTATCGCGGTAAGGAGGAAATTAAAAGGGTACCTGAAGATCAAGGAGTAGAGGAATTGATTAATTTAATTAAAGCTGATGGTCGCTGGGTTGATCCTTGATAATTGTTGAATAGAAACTATAAAAAACTATACTTATCACTTGCTAAAAACAGACGAGCAAGGACTTAAAATTTATGGGCGCAAGCCTTGCGCCCTTACAATTTATTTCTGTTACACTCATGGCCACAAGTCCTATAAATTGACAATTAGCAATTAACCTAGAGCAATGACGAGAATCATGCATCTGAGTCATCACCTAACTCTTTGAGTCTAGCTAGCAATTCCTCTACCCGCTTTTCTGCTAGTTCTCTTTGTTGCCGTTCAGCTTGAGCTTGTTGCCGTTCAGCTTGAGCTTGTTGTTGAGCAGCTTGAGCTTGTTGTTGAGCAGTTTGAGCTTGTTGTTGAGCAGCTTGAGCTCTCTCGTCTGGTGTTGGTACCAATTGCTGATCTCCACTGAAAAACCGTAGCTGGGAATTATGCACACCTAAAAATAATTCCAACTGCTGACTCCACAGCCACCCCTGAGTATTAGGGTCGAGGGGTTGATACTGGCCTCCCATCAGGCGAAATCCCTGGAAATCGAGGGTATCGGGGTGAAACCAGAAATATTCTGGTGTTCTGAAAGTATCTTGGTAGAGGATTTTCTTTAATCCCTTGTCAACTTTAGCTGTACTGTTAGAGAGCAGTTCAATTATCACATTGGGATATTTTCCTTGTTCTGCCCATAATACCCAACTTTTGCGGGGTCGATTTTCCGTACCGAGAACCACAAAAAAGTCGGGTCCTCTAAAGTCTCTGGTGGTAATATGCTCAGGACTGAAATAGATAGTGAGATTCCCTGTAGCATAGAAGTCGCTTCGTTCTCGCCACCACCACTTGAGGCAAGCGAGTAACAGCTCAATTTGATCTCGATGGCGATCGCTTTCCAAGGGTGGTTCATCACTCCATAAATCACATGGTGGAATGATAATACTTTCTGACTCAGCCATTACATTGACTTCCGCAGTGGCTTCTGAATTCTTGGCAAGGGTCATAGCACTCACAGGAAAAATCGCTACCTCTAGTTTGACAGCTTTAATGGAAATGGTTAACTTACAGCGGTTTGCAATTCAATTAGGTACTTTCGTTCTGGGTTTTTAGGGAGCAGGGAGCAGGGAGCAGGGAGCAGGGAAGTCGGAAGTGGGAAAACAATCCTGTGTACCTGATAGTTATGCAAACCGCCGTAACCGTTGACTGTCAACCGTCAACTGTCAACAAATCGGCGCTCTTGGGTAAAAGCTGGATAAAAAGCTCAATACTTTCTAAAAGCTGGATAAATAACTAGA
>NZ_JAAHIG010000271.1:0-12274 GCF_010692305.1 Moorena sp. SIO4G3
TCCACCATCGCGATGGCACCATTCAGCGTGTGTACGGCTCGCAACAGCGGCTCTGATGCTTCGGGCGTGGTTTCGCTTGCAAGTATCCTTTTCAAATTGTTCAATAATGTACTGTTTACTTCCCTGATAAATTCTGTCAATGTTTTCATCAATTAATTGATTAATATAAAATATTAATTCTTCCAGGGACACAGTGTATGTTTCACCTATTTTTTTAGGTGTTTTAATTGTTTTTCTGATCATAAACAGGTATTGAATAACTTTCCAAATAAAATAAAATGGTCTGTCAAATTCATATACGTCTTTAAACTGCGGCGAATCATTTACTTGAGGAATTTGAATAAAATCTAGGTCTATGTCTGGTTCTGGAACTGGGGGTTTTTCTGGAATGTCCGCATCTTTGAAGGCTTTTGATAGTTGCTCCTTCGCCTCCTCAATTATTGGCTTTGTCTCACTATCTAATAAGGCTCTCAACTCTTGAAGGGATTTTTCTAGTTCTTGTTTGGTCGCGTTACGAATACTGTCAAATAACTTTTCTGTTCTTCCAGTTGCGTAATAAAGTGCCAGTTTAGCAAATTCTTCTGCATCTGCTTTACTTGAGAATTCAACTGAATAATCATTATTACCATTGACCTCCTTCCAATTGAACTGTAAACTTGACTTCTGTTTAATCCATGCCTCAAAAGAAATAAACTCGTCGATTATCTTGTTTACAATCTCTTGGGCTACATCTTGTTTACGCACCAATTCAATCCATTTTTTCAAGGCTTTCTTTCGATCATTTGAAAAATAATCGTTACTAGTCACTCGTGCTGCTTCCTTTAGGGGAATAATCAGTCCCTCTAGTTTGTTATTAAGTTTTTCCTGTTTTTGATTTATTTGTATTTGAAGCCTATTGTGACAATCATCAATACTATCTATTTTAGATTGTAAGGCATCTTTTTGGCTTTGTATTTCTTCTAAATTTTTGTCAATAGCATTTCTAGTAAATGCTACATCCGTTGTAACCTCCCCTAAGTAGCTGCCACTTTCTTGAAGTGCTTCCTTCATGGATTTAGGCGCTGCAAAGAGCATTAAATCCTCAATTGCTTTCTTAATAAATTCATCAAAACCTGATCTTTTTCGCAGCCTCTTAACTTTACGTTCCAGTTCCTCCAAAGAGGCATTTTCAAGATCTTCTTCCCACTCTGCTCCTAGTAAATCTCTGGCAATATCTGGTCGGATTTTGATATCATTTTTAGCTGCATCTTCATTTTCATCTAGTCCTCGAAGAAAGAAATTAGCAGAGAACAGTGCCCAGTGAGCTGATATTTCAAAAACCCTATTTGTATCTTTATTATCACCAGAATTACCTATACCATATGCCTCTTTGACAAACTCCTTGACTTCCTCAGGAGTCCTGGAACCTTTTCCACGTCTGTCAATCTGGTTTACCAAAACGTATAGGTTATCCTTCCCTCTACCTTGTAACTTTCTTACGTTCTCAACTTCAATTTTAACTTTATCGTTATCAGTTGCGCCGATTCTGCCAAAATTTAGCATAATCAAAACAACTGCACTTTTTTCAATCTGCTTTCTGATCACAGTCTCTAGTCTCTGCTCTTGTCCAGCTTCATTAGAGCCAGGGGTATCAATAATTACTAGATTACCGACTTTTGCAGTTTCCTGAGCATCTTCTTGTTGCCAAAAGGGAGTTTCAATGCGCGGAGACTCAAGACCGAGAAGTTCACCAATAGGATCTTCAACTCCATCTATCAGGCTGCACAAACGGATAATATCATTCAAAGCAGTCAGGGTTTCCCGGATGTCATTAAAGCCAGGGGTTTCCTGTTCAAGGACTAGTGAAGGTGAAGACTGATTTGGGATTTTTTCAAATAATTTAAATAAGTAATTCAGATGTCCATATTTAGCCCTGATCCTTTTCATCTGGTCAGTGTCCAACTCTTGAAGATTACTCTGCAAAGCCGCAATTGTCTTGCTAAACACAGAAACTACTGATTGACTCAACTTCAAAATTGGCTGTTCTAATTCAGCTTTAAAGACAACTTCTGTAGGGAGTGTGGTCATGGCATCACTGCGGCTAGGCAGAAGTTCCCGCCCAACAATCGCATTGATAGCTGTAGACTTACCTGCCTTCATGGGCGCGATAATCGACATGACTAATTCCAGATTTTCCACCTGCTGTTTGGCAGTATCTACTTTCTGCTTAAATTCAGTGTACTTTTTTCGTAAACTCCCTTCTCCTAGTATTTCACTAGCAATCATCATCAGGCCACTGATTTCCTTCAGTCGTGTAATAACGTCTTGTTGTAAACCCTCAAGATCAGGCTTCAAGTCTCCAGAATACATTGCTTCTACCTCTGCTCCTTGCGTCACATTAATAACAGATGAATCAAAAACATCCAAAGCTATGGGAGTCGTTTTTTTCCTTCCGACTGTTACACCAATCTTTAATCTCTCGCCACCCATAGTTGTAGGTCGTCCGATAGATTTCCATCCACTCAATCAGCCTTTGCTGTTGAGTAGCATCGGGGTAGAGTCGGTAGCAGTAGTTGAGTGTTAGTATTCACCGTTGAAAAGCTGTATCCAGTGATTATACACTATTTACTGGTAAGCTAAACACCTTTAATTGTTAAGTTAAGTGACATTGAGTAACTTAACTTAACTTGCGGGAGTTCATGTATAGCATTTTTATTTGAGATGTAAACATAGGATTAAACGCTTTAGGGAACATAAAACTCTGGATAGGGTAACCTTAGTAAGGAATACAGCATTTTTTTTGATGATAAAAAATTATAATCTAGTTTTACAACTCATTTGTAAAGGCTATATCCCCCGCTAAGCTTCCTTAAGCCCAGGGGTTTTATAGCTCCCCCAAACCCCAAACCCCCTCATATCAAGTTTGGTTGAATACCCATAATTAAGGAGCCCGGGCGCGGGGAGGGTGGGGAGGGTGGGGAGATGGGGAGATGGGGAGATGGGGAGATTTTTATTAAGGGTAATTATCCTGACATGATATAGGATAAAAAAGGAGAATATTTCAACTATGAGATGCCCCTTGATTAGTTGACTCGATGCTGCTTATCGATTCTCTGGAAGCCTCAAGAGGAGCGTTACTTTTTGCCGACAGTTTTATCTGAAAACGGGAGAGGCTCTGATCGTTACAAAAAAAAATAGAAAAGGATGAACAAGCAATGAGTAATAGTGACTTGTATGATCAGGATTTCGTTCTGTGGACTGAGACAACTTGCCAGCAACTCAAAACAAGAAACTTTGATGAGTTGGATATAGACAATTTAATTGAGGAGATAGCATCCTTAGGTGGAACTGGCATCTTGCCAGTGGTGGTAAAAGTGGAACTGGCATCTTGCCAGTGGTTGTAAAAGAAGAGAGATTCAGATCAGACTTAAGGTTTTGATGGAACATTTGCTAAAAAGGCAGTACGTAGATTCAGAGCCTGATTATCGAGGCTGGGAAAATACCATCGATGAACAAAGAGAACAGATTAATCTTCTGTTGTCTGAATCTCCTAGCCTCAAGCCTTATCTTGAATCGGTCTTTTCCGATTGCTACAAATATCCACTGAAAAAGGTGAGCAGGAATTATCCATCTGTTAGTTTCCCTCAGAATTGTCCTTTCACTTCTGATATTTTATATCAAGATTGACCTATCCTATGCGATTGGCCGTTGGCCACGCTACGCGAACGCACTATAATAAAGTGTCGTTATGATTGGGATTATTAGTCTTAATATCTACCTATATGAGTGTTTTTGAACGTTCTAAGCACCTCTATGTATCTCCTGATTTTGATAAAATAATAAAAGACACAATTCGCTTTTTTAATCAAACTCCAGTCCATCAACTTCCGCTCCCAGAGCGTTTTTGAAAATGTCTAAAATTTCGTGCTTAGAGCTATTTGCTGGCGCGGGGGGTCTAGCCACAGGTATTCGGCTATCTGGAGTCCAACATAAAGCTTTTATTGACTGGAATAAAAATGCCTGTCAAACCTTGTCCCATAACTACAGTGACAAGCTTGTTCACAATATAGATATTCGTAAATTCGATTTTAATCAGTTTGGTTATGTAGACATGATTGCAGGTGGACCTCCCTGTCAGCCATTTTCCATGGGGGGTAAGCATAAGGGGGATAGGGATCAACGAGATATGTTTCCCTATGTTTGTAAGGCAATAACCACTTGTATTCCTAAAGTTTTTATCTTTGAAAATGTCAAAGGTCTTCTGAGAAAATCCTTTGCCAGATATTTTGACTACCTTATTTTAAGATTGATTTATCCTGATGTTGACCGGAAGGATTGGGAAGACTGGGATGATCATCTGAGGAGACTGGAACAAATCCATACCTCAGGTAACTATGACGGGGTAAAATACAAGGTGGTTTTTCGATTAGTTGATGCCGCCGATTATGGCATTCCTCAGCGGCGGGAACGGGTGTTCATTGTTGGCATCAGAGAAGATTTAACTATCCAATGGTCTTTTCCGAAAAAAACTCATTCTCTCGATGGGTTACTTTGGTCACAATTCGTTAGTTATGATTATTGGGATAAGCATGGAATAAAGCCTTCAACCACTGAACATCTAGATAAACGAACTCAGAAACGAGTTAATCGGCTAAAGCAACAACTCACTCTATTCACGCCATCTTTAAAACCCTGGAAAACAGTTAGAGACCAAATTGGAAAACTGCCAGAACCTGATTCATTAGGTAGTTTTGACCTTGAGCATGTCTTAAGAAAGGGAGCAAGAATTTATCCTGGACATACTGGCAGTTACATTGATATGCCTTCCAAAGCTTTAAAGGCAGGAGATCATGGTGTACCTGGAGGAGAAAATATGATTCGTTATCATGATGGTCGAGTCCGCTATTATACCACTTATGAAGCTAAGCGCATCCAGACTTTCCCAGATAATTATAAAATTTTCGGCTCATGGACAGAAGCAATGAGGCAGATCGGCAATGCTGTACCTGTAGAACTAAGTCACCATATCGCTAATTCTTTAGTCAAGGTTATCTAGCATTTTTATGTAAGTTGTAAATATAGGATTGATATCAAAAGGGAGCAGGGAGCAGGGAGCAGGGAGTAGGCAAGAGGCAAGAGGCAAGAGGCAAGAGGCAAGAGGCAAGAGGCAAGAGTGAAAAAATCCTGTGTACCTCAGGTGCGACCCGAAGGTCCCGTAACGCACCACCAGGTCTGCGGGTGCATCTCATATTTGTAAAAAAGACGGGAAGTGTGGGCAGTGTGGGGCGCGGGGCGGGGGCGCGGCAAGTCTGGAGATTTTATTAGAATTTTTGCCTAATTCCAAAAGTGAGATGCACCCCAGGTCTGCAAAAATGAGATGGGGAGCAGGTCAGTTTTGTTAATCCCTGATTCAGTAACCCCTTTGGTTTCCCTTAATAAGGGGGAATTTTGAATCTAATTCCCCCCTTGTTTAAGGGGGGTTAGGGGGGATCTATGTACATAATTACAAAGGTAACATGCTCCCTTGATAATCCTTAGCTTGCCGATTGGATTAAATTAAAAAGCAAAAAAAAATAGCCGTAGAAATACTATCCACGGCTATTTAAGTAAACACTATGTCATGTCTCTCACTTTCCGAATCAATCCGGATGTGATCCTATTTCATTGGGCAAAGGCCACGCTAAGCCAAAAGACCGGAGCCTTTGCCGGGGGGAAACCCCCCCAGAAATTTAACCTAACCTATTAACGCCAAGTCGAATACTTGCTTGCAAAACTAATTAATTGCCCTGGAATTCCCGTTGGCTGCAAAGGGCTCCAGTCGGAAACTGACCCATACCCGAGTGCAGAAAGGGAGTAAATAGTCTTGGTGACTCCTTCAGGAGAGCCTTTAATGTACTTAATACGTTGTTTCTTTTGCTTAGAATCATCATGATTATTGTCTTGATTCGGGAGAAAGTTTTGAGGCATGGTTAAGAACCTCAATAATGTTTATATTGATTATTGTAATGATTATAGTTTTACTTGTCAAGGGTTTTTATGATTTTTTTTTGGGGAGGTAATTTGAGAATCAATTTTAGGATTTGGCGTTGCTGAATTAAGGAATGAATGCGCGATTATCTGGTTTTATTAAAGCCCCCTAAATCCCCCAACTTTGGGGGACTTGTCTTGATGCAGTCGCTCATGGGGGAAACCCCCAAGACCGCGCTGCATCGCTTAAGAGTTTTGTTCCCCCCAGAATTGGGGGGCTAGGGGGGCGAAACCATACCCAGAATCAGCAACGCCCAGGATTTAGCCGTGAGCCGTGAGCTGTCAGCTGTCAGCTGTCAGGTTATTTTATTGAAAAGCTGTTCCCATCGCATGATTACATATTTTTTGATTATATCTGATAGATAATATAGCAATTCATGTAATAATTGATAAAATTTTGATGCCATATTCCCTACTCCCTACTCCCTACTCCCTTTCTGCCATAACAAATTCCAATCAAAACCAGCCTAATTCCAATTAAATGACATTCCTAAATACTCTTCTAACTTCTGATTATGAGGTCTGAAAAATTCACTTAAGGTTTGTCTCAAGTCTTGACTAATGGGAGTGTAAGACCTACCATTACATTTGGGATATTGAAAAAACGTCTGATCAGATAACCCCAGGAAATCAATGATGGTACTCATGACAGTCTTGGGATTGCTATAGAAGTCTTCACTCTTGACTATTAAAAATTGTTCTCTTGGAAAAATCTCCATCCATCGTTTTAGCTTATAGACATAAAGACTTCCTAACAAATTATTTGGATGTCGATATCCAATCTGTAATAGTTCTGATTCTGTCAAACTTTCCAGTCGTTGCTTCTCTAGAGCTAAGGCATCTTCTAGACTGCGCTTTTCTCGACCATGATAAAAATTGTGATAGTAACAAGAGATGGCGCGATCAACGGGATTTCTTAATAAAACAATGAGCTTAACCTTGGGAAAAAACTGAAACATCCGTTGGGCAGATTCAGTGCAGTCAAAATAATTAGGACTTGCTTCCCCAGCTAAGAAATTAGGAGTGTCGGTAATGGATGGAAAATGGGCGAGATACCAATCAATCCCTTGATTATAATATTTACTGAAAAAATTTAACTCTTTTTTATGAGGAGATATAATTTGTGGATAACGACTCAGATACATATATAATGAAGATGTCCCAGATCTAGCCGCTCCAATAATAACGAAGTCTGGACCATGTTCTTTTTTAGGTTTCCAGTCAACCTCGGCAAGGTTGGGATTGGATGCAACTGCTTTTTTGTAAGCGCTAGTTTGGTAACAGCTAATCGCCTCCTGAAGTTGCCCTTGCTCGGTTAGCACATCCCCTAAATTACCCCAAGCCAGAGGAAAATCTGGTTCCCGTTCGATGCACTGTCGATAAAAGGTGATAAGTTGCTCTAACTGCTCTGATTCAATCCAGGTGTACTGTAGGTCTACATAAGCTCGCTTAAAACAGGGGTCAAGCTCAATCGCTTTTTGATAAGACTCTATCGCTTCTTTAAATCGACTTTGCCCTCTCAGGAGTTGACCCAACTGATGATAATCTTTAGCGCTAGGGTTGGGATTACTATCGACTATTTGTCGATAATAGTTGATGGCTTGGTGATTTCGGGGATTATTCTCGACCGCCTGTTGATAATATGCGATCGCATCTTCCATCTTTCCCTGGGATTTGAGTATCTCCCCCAGACGATAGTAAACTTGGAGTAAATTGGGCTTCAACTGAAGCGCTTGTCGATAACAGGTGATGGCTTGGTCTGGTTTGCCTAGAGACCACAACCTGTTGCCCAACTTAACATGCTCCTCTGGTTTAGCCCAATTCGGCTCTAGGGTTAGAGCCTGATACCAACACTCCGTAGCTTCCAACCGTTGACCTGTCTTAGCAAAAACCCGAGCCAAGTTACGGTAAGCTCCAGCAAATTTGGGGTCAATAGCGATCGCTTTTTCGTAACATGCGATCGCTTCGGGCCACTGTTGCTGTTGAGCATACAGACTACCCCGATTAGCATGGTCTTTAGCCAACTTTAATTGAATTTTCACCACCTTGAGCTGGCCCTCGGTTGGGTCAACAGAGTCGTGATCATGACCCGAAGATTGCTTGATATCCCTTGACATCGTTACCGTTAAGAAGCTATTTTTTTAACAATCACTATGCGAGCCTGATGCAAAATCTCAAACTGACCCTTAACTGAATCTAGAAACCTATTAATCCCAATTTTAGGCGCTTCTTGTGGTTTAGCAGAATTGCTCCATCCATAGTTATTAACGATCATCAGCCCCCCAACCTTGAGCAGCTTCCAACAAAGTAAAGCATTTTGCTCAGCAATGGTAGCTTTGTGACGCCTGTCGCGAATGTTAGCTAAATCATAGCAATTGCTATCAAGGGAATTAAGCAACTGCTCAGGTTTTCCCTCTAACTTAGTCACCTTTTCCGCTGCTTCAGTTTTAGCGATATTAGCAGCAAACTCTTCCTGAAAGTGTGGCGAAACACAGGTTAATCGAGCTGAAGAGTTAGTCAGGATTTTATCAAGTAACCAGCAAGCAGAATTACCTTGAAAACTCCCAATTTCCAGACACTGAGCATCAGCCACACCAGCTAGGGGCTGCAAGTGTTTTTCCCAGACCGGAATTTTAAACGTAAACCTATCCTCGGTGAATCGATAATCCTTCTGAGCACACTGATCCCAACCCCGCAATTGAGCAGCTTTTTGATAACAAGTGTAGGCTTCGGTCAACTCACCTTTTTTTACCAAAGCATCCCCAAGTTTAACATAAGTCCAGGGATAGTCACCGACTGTAGCAATTACCGCACGGCATGAGACAATCGCTTCATCCCACTTCTGCTGTTGAATCAACAGTTGGATTAATTCTCGATAAGCTCCCGGGAAATTTGGATCAACCTCAATCGAGCGGCGAAACGCTGCAATCGCTGTGTCCACCATTCCTTGTTTGAGCCAAATCCCAGCTATTTTATAGTGCCCCTTAGCTTGATTTGGGTCAAGGTCGATTAACTGACGATAACATGCGATCGCATTATCCCACTTCCCCTGGGCTATCAAACACTCTCCTAACTCGTAGTAAGCTGCCCATAAGCTGGAGTCACGCTCAATCGCATTTTGGAAACAAGCAATGGCTCGATCCGGTTTACCCTGACCCAGGAACGCTTTCCCTAGTTTATAATGCCCCTGAGCCTTTGCTGATTTGGGTTTCAGGCTCAGAGTCTGATACCAACACTCAATTTCCTCGTCTTTGTTCCCCAGCTGAGAATAGATTTCTGCCAAACTCCAGTAAGCCTCAGCAAAATCTGGCTGGAGGCGTATAGCATGGTAGTAGGATGCGATCGCTTGCTGCCACTGTTGTTGACTGGTGTATAAACTTCCTAACTTAGCATAGACTTGTACTAAATTCGGTTTGTCATCGAACACTCTAGAGTGCCAGAAAATTGCATCATCAAACCGACCCATCCCTTGCAAGATATTGCCTAAAACTCGGCAAGTCGAGGCAAAATCAGTTCGATTTGGGGATGGACTTTCCAAAGCTTGCTCACAAGCGGTAATTGCTTCAGTTAAGTAAGTGTACATGAGAGGGAACAGGGAACGGGGAACAGGCAACAGGGAATCGGGAATCGGGAATCGGGAATCGGGAATCGGGATGGAGCGCTACTTGATTAACTTTTGCCTCTTGCCTCTTGCCTCTTGCCTGTTACCTTTCCTAATTAAAGTTATGTTCACCACTCAAATCAAGCATTAAGCGGTCAGCGGTCAGCAGTCAGCGGTCAGCGGTCAGCCGTCAGCGCTTGGTCTTTGGCACCTCAACTATCGTGGCACAGGCTTCTAGCAGTATCGTGTCGCAGGCTTGGACGCTGGGATGTAAAGCATAACCTGATTGCTGATTGCTGATTGCTGATTGCTGATTACTGATTACTGATTACTGATTGCTGATTACTGATTGCTGATAGCTGATTACTGATTACTGATTACTGATTACTGATTACTGATTGCTGATTGCTGATTGCTGATTGCTGATCTACTAGAGTATCTCAAAACCATCGTCAGTTTGATTAATTTCAACATCCAAACCTGAACTCAATTGAGCAATGGTTTGCCCATCAACTTTTAGCTCACCAGTGATCGAATCGTAAGTCACGTTAGTCTGGTCACTAACCCCTGGAATCACGATCCGATCTTCTCCAGACTTAAACTCAGTAATAATATCCGGTGCATCGTCAAAAAACTCGAAGGTAAATGTATCATTTCCAGGACCTCCGATCGCCACATCAGTGCCTGGTCCTATGATCAGGTTATCATTTCCTTCTCCACCCAGCACCACATCATCGCCTTGATCGCCAGTGATTTTGTCATCTCCTGCTCCACCCAGGGCCACATCATCTCCGTCACCACCACTAACGTCATCGGTTTGATCACCAGTCTGAATAACATCTAGACCATCGCTCCCATCAACATTAACTGGCTTATCCTCTGGTCCTAAAATCACGAAGCCATCTTCATTAGTTGGGATAACTTCAACATCTGGGTCAGCAACAATAGAAGACATTTACTATAACTCCTTCTTTCTTTATCCTAGTTGATATTACATATAAACTATAATTTATTAATTTTTTTTTTGCCACACTCTTAGTTTTTTTGATTCTCAAATAGTTTTATTTAAATGGCATTATTTGCATCCTTATTGGTTATAAGCCCTTGATATTAGCTGATTTAGACCAGTAATTTTAATTACTGATTGAAGGGAATCTAGGTTAACTAATATATCTTCTGTTAGTGAGCTAGTATACATTAATTTTCGAATAGGTTGACAGTCAAAAATTTCTCCTTTTACATAATAATGTTTCAGTCCCAGTTGTTGACTAATCATCCAGTAATCTGTTCTCACATAACTGGGTGAGACTAGTTCTATGATTTGAGTACCAGGGCGACAAAATACCGTATTGGTCAAACCAGCGCCATGGGGAGCAACAATTGCTTTAACAGAAGCAAATAAAGCAACTTGTTCCCTCACAGACAGGCTTTCTAGGGCAATGGTAATAAAACCAAATTGGGATAGCAGCTCCTTGACCTCAGTTTCGTTAAGAACTTGTCGATGTCTGGCTTGAGCTCTAGTGATGTATATACGCTCTGGGTATCTTAATTCGAGAGTTTGCGGTAGAAACGTCTGTCTGAGAAAGTTAATAGTACCCTTCGGTACCCAATCAAAATGTCCGGGAAAGGAGGGTAAGACTAACTCCCGGGCTTGAATATGGGGGTAGCGATCGCTTGAGATAATTTTGTTAGGGGGAATGCCTAAGCAATTGAGGGTCTCTTGTTGAAAGGGTTGCTGTGGCGTATTGATCAAAAACCAATCAATCTTAGGGAAATCTATCCCACTGCGGCGTAGGATTTCAATTCTAGGCAGGACATCAAACATCCAGTGGTAGTAGCCATGTCCCGATAGTCCAGATAGAACCGCTACTGTGCCATCAATGTACTCTAACGGCGGCATCTGATCCAGACTAAAGATTATATGGTTTCTGGGGTCATAATTCTGACATCCAGGTAAATACCATGGGTAATTTCGAGAGACGTCAGATAGCAAATAATCATCTGGGGTAATGATGGCGATGCCATTACAAATCTTCCAGTAACTGCTTTGGGGGGCAATCCAAGCCCGTCCTTGTGGGATAGTCGCCACAAAAACAGTAGGGGAATCCACAGACAGTGTTTCCGGTGGGTTACACTGATAGACCCTATTGCCTAGATGAATGGACTCAAACTGGTTACACAGTCGTCTCATACATCGGTTACAGGTAACACCGCCACATTGAGACTGGGACTGAGGCTGGGACTGAGACTGGGATTGAGACTGGGACTGTCTGGCTTCAACAGATATAGGAGCCAGGGCAGAAGCTGGTGGCGCTACCATGGACATGGTGTTGAGATCCTTTGGCAAACCATTGCCCTGTAAACCATGGTTCACAGAAACTTCAATTTCCCTCGATCCCGTATATTGCCAATCCTTATCGATGGTTGACCAAGGTACCTCTATGTAGTAGCAGCCATGGCACTCTGTGTTTATATACCAGTCTCTAGTCGCTTCATAAATTCCCTTGATCCGGTGAGGGGGTTGGGAGGTGAGAGGCTTAGCACTATAGTTATCTTTCGGCTTAGCAGTATAGTTATCTATCGGCACGTTATCTATCGGCAAGACTCCGAGACTACCAAGCTTACCGCTGAGCTTGCTCTCTTCTAAGTGCTGATGCCAGAGGGCTT
>NZ_JAAHIG010000272.1:0-12206 GCF_010692305.1 Moorena sp. SIO4G3
TAGTTGATAGTATTTGTTTTTGCTCTAAAAAATTACTTGAACCAAGTTTTGAAAGAAGTTCAAAATAAATTGGGATTGCTCGGTTTTTATAAATTATACTAACCACCAATAAATTTTTGTTATTCCAATTAGTCCTATCGATGGCTAAATAGATTTTTTTGTGTTTATCAAATTTTTGAGTGAGCCATTCTCTAACAAGTGGAAACCACATTTTTTTTATTTGAAATATTGGTAATGAAAAAAATCTCTGTAACTTTTTACGCCTTGAGTTACATTTAATAGGCAAAGGTAAAGATTCAGCAATTTTTTCGAGTTTAACATCCTTGATATCTTGTACAATGATTACTACAAGGTAAAAAAACAATAATTGAGATTCGGAAAGGAGATTTTTTAAATGTTTTTGATATAATTCTGGTAGCATTTTGAATTGATAGGTCGTCTTGACAATTTCTGACCTATCTTTTTTTACCATAATTCGCTCAATTTAATATATATCAAGGGTTACGGGGCGCTTGTCGCCCCCCCAGATAGATACTATAATTATTGCTAATCAATAGATAGTCAAATTGTTATACTTTTCCATAAAAAAATGCCTTATTTAAGGTCAATACAATGTTGTATCACTACTTATTTATCACTACCAATTATTCAAGGCAGTTCAATGTTATTTACAGGTTGAACTGTTTGTTTTGGTGGAAATTTTGTATAAAAAACTATCTACCAAGGTTTTTATAACATCAATAATTTAGTAATTTACTGCCGTGATAAGCTGATACTAAATCCTGTTCACACAGTGGCTTTATAGTGATAAAATTCCAACCCTCTACCCATATGCCTATCACGCCATTTACCTATTAGTAATAAAAGCTACTTTAACAACCGGATTTAGTATGAATCACCACTATAAAGAAGCATAAATTAATTGAATCATGAACAAAATTATTGGTTTGATTACCGCACGGGGTGGCTCGAAGTCCATTCCCCGTAAGAATACTACCTGGCTGGCGGGTAAGCCCCTAATCGCTTGGACAATTAAAGCTGCCTTAAAAAGTCATAGGTTGAATCGTGTGATAGTTTCTACTGAAGATGAAGAGATTGCTGAAATCTCGAAAAAGTGGGGAGCCGAGGTGCCATTCCTGCGCCCGGCAGCACTAGCGCAAGACAATTCATCTCACATTTCCGTGTTGATACATGCTGTCGATTGGTTAGAACAAGTTGAAGGGACAACAATAGACTATCTGATGTTGTTGCAACCAACTTCGCCGTTGCGTTCAGCTCAGGATATTGACTTAGGGATTGAATTGGCGTTGGAGCAGAATGCTGATAGTGTGGTAAGTGTCTGTAAGGCGTCTACCCATCCATATTTTACGAGGCGGATCACGAGTGACGGTAAACTACAGGATTTTATGCAAAAACCCGATGGCTACCTGCGCCGACAAGTGCTGCCGGCAGCCTATGCTTGGAATGGGGCGATATTTCTGGTGCGGCGCGACATCTTAATGGAAAAGCAGACTCTTGAAACAGATCGCACTTATGCTTATGTGATGACACCTGAACGCTCCCTAGAGATTGACACGCCTTGGGATTTGTACTTGGCTAATTTGATTCTTTCTGATCGCACTAAGCATGGATTTGAGGGCAGATCTTACCCAGCAACTTTACCTGTAGGGTACGTTAATAACGCACCCTACTAACTATAAGCAGGTGCACAAAATTAATTACACATTTTCCAAAACTCAAAGCCTTATGATGCAAGGGTTACAGAGATTGGTAGTAGGCAATTAATTTTGTTTAGGTGCTTAGCAGTTAACTATAGCCTTTGTTGTCCATTTTTGCATAAGTCCTGGATAAATCTTGCTCATCACCAAATTTCCTTAATATTATATATGATCATAAAAAAATGAGAACAAAAACGCTATGAGGCAACAGTTTCGCTTAGGTCATCGCTGGGTAGGAGTAGAATACGCGCCCCTCGTGATTGCCGAAATCGGGATCAATCATGAAGGGAATGTTGAGAAAGCGATTCGCATGGTCGATGATGCCTATGGGGCTGGCTGTGAGTGTGTAAAGTTCCAGTGCCATGTGATTGAAGATGAGATGATTCCTAATGATGTGGTACCAGGTAACGCCAATGAGAGTATTTGGCAGATCATGAAGCGTTGTGCCCTTCCCGAAGATGAAGAAGTTCGGCTCAAAGCCTATGTAGAGTCAAAGGGTATGATCTATCTGTGTACCCCTTTCTCACGAGCTGCTGCCATCCGTTTGGAAAAAATGGGAGTCTGTGCTTATAAAATTGGTTCTGGCGAGTGCAATAATTACCCATTGATCAAGCATATTGCTTCCTATGGTAAGCCTGTTATCCTCAGTACGGGGATGAATAATTTGGCCTCAATTATGCCAGCCGTGGACATCTTGCAAGAAGCGGGCGTCCCGTTTGCCATCATGCACTGCACGTCCATGTACCCGACGCCTCATGAAAAGGTTCGTTTGGGGGCATTATCGGTTCTGGCAGAACAGTTTCCAGACGCAGTATTAGGTTTGAGCGATCATTCCCTTGGCAACTATACCTGTTTTGGTGCAGTGCCCTTGGGGGCTCGCATCTTAGAAAAGCACTTTACTTCCGATAAAAGCTGGCCAGGACCCGACGTTCCGATTTCGATTGATCCAACTGAACTAAAAGAGTTAATCGATGGCTCAAAGGTTATTTATAGCGCCTTGGGAGGCACAAAAGAGATCTTGCCCGAAGAACAACCCACCATTGACTTTGCTTATGGTTGTGTGGTGTCAATACGAGAGATATTACCTGAAGAAAGGCTGACGATGGAAAATATCTGGGTTAAGCGCCCCGGTACAGGGCAGATTAAGGCAGTTGAGTTTGAAAATCTGTTGGGTAAGAAAGCGCAACGCTACATTCCCAAAGACACGCAACTGGATTGGGCTGATGTGGAGTGATCAATGATTAAACGATTACTATAGCGGTTTGCGCTCAGGGTAAACCCATCTAATTTTTTAAATCCTATATATAGTGTTTTTAAAATTAAATAAAAACTATATGTGGAAAATTAATTGTCAATAAGCACAATAAGGCCAGGGTTATTGAGAACTACCCCCGCTTTATTGACAAGATGCGTTTACCCTGGGTTTGCGCTTTATCACCTTGGATAGCTCTTGCTCTTTTTATTACTTTCTCAAGAAGGAGATCATCGACAGTGAATTTCATAACAACAACTCATAAAATTGACCTTGACCCCGCCAAAGCCAACCTCCCCGTACCAATATCTCTGGGAAAGCAGCCCTACTATTTGGTGCACTCTGAATCGGGTTATCAGCTTATATCAAGGGTTTGCCCCCACCAAGGGGGGGAAGTGGAGTTGGAGGGCGAGTGTTTTACTTGTCCGCTTCATGGCTGGCGCTTTGAAGATCGAACCGGAAAGGGGATAAACAACCGGGGGGCGTTGTCGGCGATACCAGTAACAGTTTCGGGGGATCACCTCTTAGCGGAAGTCCCATGTGCCCCCTCCAGAAGCCCTCTCGCTCAAAGAGGCAAACATATCGAGGATTTGGCGATTACCTTACATGTCCACTCCTGCCTAGAAGTGGCCTATAAAGGTTTTTCCCTTCTCACCGATCCTTGGCTTTGTGGGTCAGCCTTTTTAGGCTCTTGGATGCTTTATCCCGCTCCCATAGTCAACATTTCTACCTTGCGTCCTGATGCGATCTGGATTTCCCATGAACACTCGGACCATTTTCATGAAGAAACCTTGGTCCATTTTGACCGTTCGACGCCGATTTACGCGCCTGACTTTCCCAATCGTCGCCTCATCCAGGGTTTAACCGCACTGGGCTTTAAGGATATACGTCCCATGGCCTTTGGGGAGAGAGTCCAACTCTCAAAACATATTCATCTGACCTGCTTTGAACCGGGCAGTTTATGGAATGATGCCATTGTTCTGATTGAGATTGATGGCTTCCGTGTGCTCAATATCAATGATGCGGGCATTAACCATCGCATTGCCTCGTTGCTACCTCCTGTAGATATGGTCGCCTCTTTCTTCATTCCTGGCGGCTCATCATACCCTTGGAGTTGGACTCACCTTAGCCAAAAGCAAAAGGTTAACATCTCAAAACGTGCCGCTCAAGGCTTACTTCAGATGCTCAAACAGATGATGAAGCTGTATGGCGCGAAATACCTCTTACCCTTTGCGGGTAATTTCACCTGGTGTCATCCCAACCATCGTGACTATGTTCGCCTAATGAGTACCAATACCTTAGACGATGTGGTGCAGCTTTTTGAGGGCAGTGACGTACAAGTAATTCCTCTTTTACCTGGAGAGAGCTGGGAGAGTTCAACAGGCAAGATTAACCGTGTCTGGCATAATCGAGAGGAACTCGATGACATAAACTATAGACTGCGCTACATTGAGCAGCATTTTAATCAAGCTCTATTCTCCCAATATCATGCTTGCTCCACAACAGTGACCCCTTCCGAGTTGGAAGCGTATTTTCTCAAATTGAATGACGTGCCGGAGATCGCCTTGTGCGAAGAGATAACCGTCACCGTACAAGCAACTCAAGACGATTTTGACCAGGTAACCTTCTCTGTTTCCTTTTCAATAACAGCCGGACGGCTGGAAATCCTGTCCGAGCCACCCGATCTGCCCAACTTGCTCATGAAAATTCCCCTTGGCATGTTGTCCAAAATTGTGAAAGAAAATCTCTCTTGGGATGAGGTTCATATCGGCCATTGGTGCCGCTTTTCCAGAAGCCCTAATATATACAATGCTGGTTTCTGGCGCTTATTACAAGCTCCATACTATAACAAGCCTGCCTCAGTGCCACCCATAGACCATCAGCCGATCACAGGCGACACCGTCATCGCCGACTTGCTCGAAACCCATGGTAACGAAGCTGAACGGATTCTAGGCCGCTATGGATTATACTGTCTGGGCTGTCATCATTCAACCCAGGACACCATCACACTAGGGGCAAAACAGCATGGCCTAAACAAAAATACGGTTGATCGCTTGGTTCGAGAACTTAATCAGACATTCCACTCAAAAAAGGAAGAAAGCACAATATGAAACCTTGGATGATCTTAGCCAACCAAATTGCTTATTACTGGAGTTTAGACTAATGCACGAAGAACTCAACGAGTCGTTGAGGATAAAGAAAAGGAAAATAAGAAGGATTTAAGCCGAAGATTTACGATATTTCGACTGTGAATGAAAGCGTCCTCGACCTTTCTTAACGGTAGGATATCGTTTTCTTGGAGTGCGAGGGGTATCACGTGGCCAACCTGGGGACTTTCCTCGGAGTTTGGGGGGCTGGGAAGGAGTGCCAATAATGGTTAAAATGCTACCGAAAGATTGAGCAACCCGTTCGGGAGAAAGAGAGGAAACTGCCAGAGGCTTCTGCCTCCGAAGAGGGCGATCACCAACACATTCGCGAGCCAACCATAACTGCCAAGTGAGAAGGCGTTGCTGAATCAAAGAATGAATAGAAGTAGAGTGGGCATCCTGCCCGCTCCAAAAGATCAAGGGACAGGCAAGATGCCTATTCCACAGGTGCGACCCAAGGCCGGGTTCCCCGGGTGCATCTCAATGCATGCAATTAGGCAAAAATTCCCACACTCTCCACACTCCCCGCGCCCCCGCCCCACACTCCCCTTTTTTTTACAAATATGAGATGCAGCCGTTGTCATATACAAACCCACCCAGGTTCTTCAATTACTATACGTAATGGCACTAGGATACATACCAGGTCTGAGGTTAAAGGAGATGTAGCGATTGGTAATTCAGTTTGTTGCGCTGCAAATGTTTTCATTTCTTCTGGAAGGCATATGTATGATTATGTCCCAGAATTAACAATTAACGAACAAGATCAAAAATACTTGGAAGACCACGGCAAGAATTACTCAAATCCAATTGTGATTAGTGATATAGCGTTTATAGGACTCATGAGGTACACAGAATTGTTTGACTATTGGCTCTTGCCTCTTCTCTCTTACCTGCTCCCTGCTCCGAACGCGCCCCGCGTGGCCTACGGCCTCAGTCCCTGCTCCCTAAAACCCAGATATTTGTACCTCACAAGTCGTATAATTGCTAGAATTGTTGGTTAGGGATTAATGTCGTTGTTACGGAAGGTATAACTATTGGTAGTGGTTGTGTAATTGGTGCTAATACAGTCGCAACAAAAAATATTCCTCCTTATTCAGTGGCTGGTGGAGTGCCTGCAAAAGTCTTAAAAAAAAGACTTCCTTAATTTATGATAGCCACACTGGGAGAGCCAGAAAATTTATAGCGTTTCTGATAGTAATGAGGTACAGAGGATTTTTTCCCTGTCAGCCATGCAAAGCGCGAGTGGGGAAAACCACGCCAGTCGCTCATGGTTTGAAGTTACCGTAAGATAGTGGAGCCTTCTTAACAAATATTTAACCCTTTTCTGCATAACCTGCTAACTATAAAGGCTCCACTATCTAAGGTTTCGTCTCCGGGGGAAGCCCCAAGACCGCGCTGGCTCCCCAAGACCGTGCGTGCTGCATCGCTTAGGGAAAGGCAAGAGGCAACAGGCAAAAGGCAAGAGTTAATCAAGTATCTAGGGATTTTTGGTAAGGTCAAAAACTGTATAGCGGTTTTTAGCCTAATCAGGTACACATAATTTTTTCCCTCTTACATCTTCTGACTTTACTGCTACCTGCTCCCTAAAACCCAAAAATGTGTACCTTACCTAATTGAAAACCTCTATAATCCTTGCCTTGATGGAGTCCCTCATGGTGGTTTCCCCCAAGACCCCGTTGCATCCCTATTGCCTATTGCTTTGCTAAAACGCATTTTAAAGGCGTTTTAGCTTACTATACAGTACTACACGATTTTTTGATGTTAATTAATCAAGATAGTTCCATTTTAGTTACAGGTGGAACTGGTTCCTTTGGAAAAAAGTTTGTAGAAACTATCTTGCAACGCTTTCCCAATATCAAGCGTTTAGTAATTTACTCCCGTGATGAGCTAAAGCAGTTTGAAATGGAGCAGCAGTTTTCACCTAATCAATATCCGGGAATTCGGTATTTTATTGGTGATGTGCGAGATCAACAACGTCTGGCCCGTGCTTGTGAACGAGTAGATATTGTTGTTCATGCTGCTGCTCTTAAGCAAGTACCAACAGCAGAATATAACCCAATGGAATGTATTCGTACCAATGTGTTAGGTGCGGAAAATGTGATCCAAGCTGCCTTGGATACTGGAATTAAACGGGTTATTGCCCTCTCAACCGATAAAGCTGCTGCTCCCATCAATCTTTATGGGGCAACGAAGCTTTGCTCCGATAAGCTATTTATTGCAGCTAACAATATTAGGGGTACAAGGGATTTGTCTTTTAGTGTTGTGCGCTATGGTAATGTGATGGGGTCTAGGGGATCGGTGATTCCCTTTTTTATGAATAAGCGTCATCAGGGTGTATTGCCCATCACCGATCCTCGCATGACTCGCTTCAATATCTCCTTGGCAGAAGGGGTAAAAATGGTACTTTGGGCAATGGAACATGGTCAGGGAGGAGAAATTTTTGTACCCCGTATTCCTTCCTATAACATTACAGATTTAGCTAAAGCCATTGGTCCTGAGTGCGATCATCCTGTGGTGGGAATTCGACCAGGGGAGAAAATTCATGAGGAAATGATTACCACCTCTGATTCCTTTACTACTGTTGACCTTGGTTCTTACTATGCTATTTTGCCTACTAAGGCAAATTATACTATTGAAGAGTATTGTCAGAGGACTGGAGCCACGCGAGTCGAGCCCGGATTTAGCTACAACTCTGGTAGTAATGATCGGTTTTTAAGTATTGAAGAAATCCGGGAGTTGATTGTGGAACATGTAGATTCAAGCTTTAGGGTTTAAGCTAAGCTATCAGCGGTCAGCGGTCAGCGGTCAGCGGTCAGCGGTCAGCCTTGGCCTTTGGCCATGCTACGTGAATGGCTCAAACTACGCGAACAGCTTAACATAAACCTCGTTTTTTTAATGCTCCCTGCTCCCTGCTCCCTGTTCCCTGCTCCCTGCTCCCTACTCCCTACTCCCTGCTCCCTTTTCCCATCAATCCTATATTGACATCTCAAATGAAAAATCCATATATTCCCTACGGTCGTCAAACTATTAGTCAAGAGGATATTGATGCTGTAGTTGAGGTTTTGCAATCTGATTGGCTTACTCAGGGACCAGCGATCGCTAAATTTGAGCAGTCTGTGGCGGATTATTGCGGAGCAACCTATGGTGTAGCTGTGTCTAGTGCTACGGCGGCTTTGCACATTGCTTGTTTAGCTGCTGGATTGGGCAAAGGGGATACACTGTGGACCTCCCCCAACACGTTTGTGGCATCTGCTAATTGTGGACGATATTGCGGGGCAAGGGTTGATTTTGTTGATATTGACCCTAGGACTTATAACCTCAGTGTCGAGGAGTTAGAGCGCAAATTAATTTGGGCAGAGCAACAAGGCTGTTTGCCAAAATTAGTAATTCCAGTTCATTTTGCTGGCCAGTCCTGTGAGATGAACTCGATTGCAGTATTAGCTCAAAAGTACGGTTTTAGGGTGCTTGAAGATGCGTCCCACGCTATTGGTGGACGATATCAAGGACAGCCGGTGGGCTTATGTCAGTTTTCTGATCTAGCGGTGTTTAGTTTTCATCCGGTGAAGATTATCACCACTGGTGAGGGTGGTATGGTGCTAACAAATCAGGCAGATTTATACGAAAAACTGATCCGACTACGCACTCATGGTATTACCCGCAAGCCGGAGTTGATGAAAGGGGAATCTGATGGTTCTTGGTATTATCAGCAGTTAGAATTAGGGTTTAATTATCGCATTACAGATATCCAAGCAGCGTTGGGTATTAGTCAGATGCAGCGCTTAGAGGAGTTTGTTGAGCGGCGCAGGTTTTTAGCTGAGCGATACAATCAGTTGTTGTCAGACTTGCCTTTAATTCTGCCTTGGCAACATCCTGATACCAATTCAAGTTGGCATTTATATGTGATTCGGCTGAAGCTAGATCAGATAAATAAGACTCATCGTCAGGTATTTGAGGAACTTCGCAGTTTAGGAATTGGTGTTAATTTGCACTATATTCCGGTGCATACGCAGCCTTACTACCAAGAATTAGGTTTTGGTTGGGGTGATTTTTATGAAGCAGAGAAGTATTACCAAGAAGCAATCAGTATTCCCCTACATTATGGATTAACTGAACAAGATCAGGACAGGATTGTTACTTATTTGAGCAAAATATTCATATAAAATGGGTGTAATACTTTGTAAAGTATCAGCGTTTATGAAGAGTAAAACTATTAAGTGAAACTAGTAATAATAGTCCAGGCTAGAATGACTTCGACCCGCCTACCTGGTAAAGTCCTTAAACAGGTATTGGGTAAACCTTTACTGGACTATCAAATTGAAAGACTACGACGGGTTAAGCTCGCCGATGAAATTGTAATTGCAACAACAATCAATCAAACTGATGAACCGATTGTTGAATTATGCAATAGTATTTCTATTCCCTATTTCCGTGGTTCTGAAGAGGATGTCCTGGCCAGATATTATGGTGCTGCTGTAGAGCATCAAGCAGATGTTGTTGTGCGGGTAACGTCAGATTGTCCTTTGATAGATCCTCAGGTTATTGACCAAGTTATTCAGTTTTATCTTGACCATCAAGGTGAATATGACTATGTTTCTAACTCTTTGCAGCGAACCTATCCTCGCGGTATGGATACAGAAGTGTTTTCCTTTGCTGCCCTCGATGAAGCATTCCATGAAGCGAGTGCGCAACCAGATCGAGAGCATGTCACCCCGTTTATTCATAGGCAGCCGGAACGATACCGTTTAGGTCATGTAACCTATGTTGAGGATAATAGTAATCATCGATGGACGGTGGATACGGCGGAGGACTTTGAGTTAATTCGGCGGATGCTGGAAGCGCTCTATTCTCAGCAACCAGAGTTTACATTAGAATATTGTTTAGACCTGGTCAGTCAGCATCCTGACTGGTCTGAGCTTAATGCTCACATTGAACAAAAGCAGTACGGTGAGTAATTCAAACTATGGAGGATTTGTGGATAATTTTATAACCGAACAGGAAGCCTTCTGGGCAGGGTAATTTGGAGATGAATATATTACCCGAAATCAATCGGATATTTCAATTGCCCGCAATATTGTCTTGTTTTATAAAGTTCTGAGTCACACTCGTTGTGTTGACTCTGTTATTGAGTTTGGTTCCAATATTGGTTTGAATTTGCAAGCCATTAAGCAACTTCTTACCAAAGCAAATTTTTCGGCTATTGAAATCAAGAATAAAGCTGTTTAAATATTACAAAAATATACATACATACGCCCAGTATATTCTTGATTGTTGGCCAAATCAAAAATACGATTTCGTCTTAATCAAGGGAGTTTTTATTCATATCAATCCAGATAAGTTGGCTCAGATGTACAGATTATTATATGAATCAAGTAATCGCTATATCTGTATTT
Source organism: Moorena sp. SIO4G3 (assembly GCF_010692305.1). NCBI lineage: Bacteria > Bacillati > Cyanobacteriota > Cyanophyceae > Coleofasciculales > Coleofasciculaceae > Moorena > Moorena sp. SIO4G3. The sequence goes on from NZ_JAAHIG010000272.1 coordinate 10,508, forward strand.
CAGAGTACTACAATCCTACACCTGTAGAAGTTAACTATCGTGGTCATCAAGGTAAACTATTTAAGCGTGACTTTGCCGGAGAACTTCTGGATCAATTTGATGACTTGAGGCTCTTGGATTATGGATTTGTCTATCATCGGGATAATCAGTTTCCACAAGATGATACAACTTGGTTCCTGCTTGAAAAAAACTGTTGATCAATGAAGCTAGTAATCCGAGCTGACGCTTCCCCAAAAATTGGCACTGGGCATGTCATGCGCTGCCTGGCTCTGGCTCAGGCATGGCTGGAGGAAGGGGGGCACGTGACCTTGTTGATGGGGAACGCAGCACCGGGGAGACCCGGTTACAGGCGGAAGGCATCCAAGTAGGCCACTTATGCGTTCCGTCGGGCACTGCGGAGGATGCTGAGCAAACCATTGCCCAGGCCAAAGCATTGGGGGCAACTTGGGTGGTGGTGGATGGCTATCACTTCGGAGCTGACTATCAGCGAGTAATTAAAAAAGCCGGGTTACGGCTGTTGTTTATTGATGACTATGGCCATGCAGCTCACTACTGGGCTGACCTAGTGTTGAACTCAGATCTTGCACCAAAAAAACTGGCTGTGATAAGGAACGGCTGAAGTGATTGTTTTTAGGGGATTAAGCACCATTACAAAATTAATTACATATTCTTCCCCAAAATTGTCAAGCACTTTTTTGAGATATTCAAGAAAGCTTTTCCAGTTTTCGTAAGCATCAATTTCAATCCACTCATACTTAATAAATTTCCAGAAAATTTCAATTAAGTTGTGCTTGGGTGAGTAAGTAGGTAACCAAAATATATCTAAATTATTACCTTGCCATTCTTATAATTTTTCGAGAATTTTATTGCTTGTGTGTATTGAAGCTTGAGCCATTACTACTACAGTTAATTTAGATAATTTTTTACTAAAATTATCTAAAAAATTAATCACGATTTCACTATCAATTGAGCCCTGATGGATTTCGTAATCTAATTGATTTTCACATCCCATTAATCCGAGAACATTAATTCTTTTGCTTTGGGAACTATTAATAGTTATTCTTTTTAACTTTTCTTGCCATCCATAAGGAATATCTGGCTTCAAAGAGAATCCACTTTCATCTAAATATCTTAATTCAATTTCTCCTTTTTTAGCTTGCTCTTTTAGCTCTTTTAGTCTGGGTATTTTTACCTCTAGCTCCCAGTCATCAGCGGTGCGACCCCGGTCGGGTTCCCCGACCTAGGGAATGCGCACCAAGAGAGGGGTTTTACTCGTTCCTCTCTTCATTCTTTTCCATTTCATGTTCAACTTTTTTATGGTTCTTTTTATAGTTTCCTTACTTACATCTATCTTCCACTCTTTATTGATTTTATTTTTAACTTTGTTTAGGCTTTTTGGTTCAGATTTTACCCACTCCTTTACTTGTTGCCTTTGCTCCTGATTTAACTTAGGTTTTCTGCCCCTACCTTTTTGATTGTATATTCCTATTATTTTTTGATCTTCCCATTTGGTTAACCAGTTATATATAGTTTTTCGAGTCACTCCAAATAATGAACTTAATTCATTGATAGAAAACTTTTGATAACTCAACAATATACATTTAGCTCGGTCTCTCACTTGCGGTGCGACCCCGGCGAGGTTCCCAACTCCTACGGAGACGCTCCGCGAACGCCTAGGGAATGCGCACCAAGAGAGAGG
>NZ_JAAHIG010000273.1:0-12185 GCF_010692305.1 Moorena sp. SIO4G3
TTGTCAAGATCTGGCGAGAGAGTGCTTGGCACTTAGGTTTAACTTTAGCTGGTCTGAGTTATGTATTATTGTGTGTTAACTATAGTGCCTACGACGTTAACCCAGATAGTTACCTGAGAGCATGGGGTCTGTTGTGGCTAATCACTCCATTATCTCTGACTGGAGTAGCACGTGGTTATCGCAGTTGGCAACCCCCTCAAGACAAGTTTGTGATCCGGTTGAGTGTAGTTGCTGTAATCCTATCCCAATTCCTGATCCTAGGAATACCAGGAATGCGGTTAATCAGTTTAGCGATCGCTACAGCACTGATGTTGGTTAACACCAGCTATTTAAAGCAATTAACATCAGCAGCAATTACCGTAGGATGTGGCATCAGCTTAGTCGGGTTCCTGCTTTGGGATGGCATCCCTGGCTTTCCCCAACCGTCCGGAGAAGATTGGTTTGTTGTTGGAGCGATCGCTATTTTAACCTTATGGTTATGGCAAAGCTGGTTACTTCGTATTAGCAAGATACAAGATAAGCAATCACAATTAAAAACTTCAAATCAACAAGCCAACCTTGGCCAAAAGGCCACGCTACGCGAACAACAAGCCAACCTTGGCCAAAAGGCCACGCTACGCGAACAACAAACCAACCTTGGCCAAAAGGCCACGCTACGCGAACAACCATCTAACCTTGGCCAAAAGGCCACGCTACGCGAACAACCATCCAACCTTGGCCAAAAGGCCACGCTACGCGAACAACCATCCAACCTTGGCCAAAAGGCCACGCTACGCGAACAACCATCTAACCTTGGCCAAAAGGCCACGCTACGCGAACAACCATCTAACCTTCAACCATCTAACCTTCAACCATCTAGCCTTCAACCATCTAACCTTGGCCAAAAGGCCACGCTACGCGAACAACAAACTAACCTTGGCCAAAAGGCCACGCTACGCGAACAACAAACTAACCTCCCAAAACTCTATGCACAAGCAATGGATGGGTGGGCGATCGCACTGTTTATTTTTCAGCTAATTCTGCTGACTTGTTATTCTCTGATAGTCTACATTGGGTTTGGGTCACCAACATGGTTTATGCTCATTGTAAATGCAGTGACCTTAGGAGCGATCGCCTATCGCAGTTTTCCTTATCCATCCAACTGGGCTATTTATGGGATTGGTTGGAGTGTGGAACTGTTAACTACAGAAACGCTGGGCTTAACAGAAGCGCTGGGCTTATTTGAGCATTCACTGATCAATTTAGCCATTGCCAATATAATATTAGGACTAATTGCTCAATTGTTAGGAGATTGGTGGCGACGCCGATCTAATCTCGACAAACTACCTAGTAGCTGGCATATTATTCCCCTGCTATACGGTAGCTTAGGACCGCTCTTAAGTTGGGGAAACTTTACCAATTGGACAGGTTTATTGTCTTTTGCCCTAGCAATAATTGCGATTGGGGTAGGGCGTCGCCGTGCAGAATTTAAACCTCTAATTTACCTTGCTCTATTTGGGATATCGGTTTCTACCTATCAACTGTTGTTCTATCAATTATCCCAATTAGGAGGAGGAGCAAAAGGGGATGGATTGATTATAATGGCCGTGCTTGGCACTAGTATCATGTACGCCTATCGGGTATTGTCTCCTTGGCTGAAAAGATATCTACATTTTACCCCCAAAGAACTAAAGGTTATTTCCCATCTCCATTGGGTATGGAGTAGTTGTTTGTTAATAGCAGCAACAACTGAGCCCATTGAATCCGCCATGATGCTGGGATTTAGTACTGGTGCGTTTTTAGTTATCTATGCTATTTCTCAAGGACGGAATCGCTCCAATCCCTTGCTTGGAGAAATCTGGGTTTATTTAGGTTTTGTTGAAGCATGGGGGATGCGGCTGTATTGGATTAATACCCCTGTGGCGCGTCTGTTATCGGGACCATTAGTGCCTTGGAAAGGTGCGATCGCATCCTTAGTCGCTTACTTTTTGTATTTCCTACCTTGGGAAAATTGGGGTTGGTCGAAACGTCCTTGGCAAATTGCTGCTTTCTTAATCCCCCTGATTGCTATTGGCGAAAATCCCTATAGCGGTAATTTAGCTAGTTTGCTGATTATCGCAGCTTTCTATATTATTCTCGCAATTTTTAATCAGCAAATTCGGTTTACCTTTATCAGTGTAGTAGTAATTGACTGGATGTTGCTCCGCTGGTTTGAACAATTACACTTAACTGCTGCTCTTTGGTATGTTCTCCCCTTGAGTTTATCCTTACTCTATATTGCCCAAGTCGATCCCTATCTAAGCCAACCCCCCCAAAAACAAATACGTCACAATCTCCGGTTAATCGGGACTAGTATGATTTGTTTGGTTTCCTTTTGGACTGCTCAATGGCTTGGGTTATTAACTGGGGGAATTAGTGTAGTGCTAATTTTTGCTGGATTGGCGATGAAAGTAAGAGCATTTCTTTATATTGGAACTGGAACATTTTTAATTAATGCTATCTACCAACTACTGATTTTTAGCGTTGATTATCCATTTTCTAAATGGGTGGTAGCCCTGTTTGTCGGAATTGGGTTTATCTGGATTGCCGCTACCTTTGAAACTCGCCGTGATCAGATTACAGCTTGGATGAATCAATTCCAAAGTTGGGAATAACTTTTGGTTGAAGGTTGAAAGTTGAAAGTTGAAAGTTCAAAGTTGAAAGTTCAAAGTTGAAGGTTGGATGAGGTTTACCAAAGACAAAATCACTGATGGTGACGTTTACGCTATGGTCTGTTTTTTATGAATTTTTCGCCCTTAGTCCCAATCTAGTATTTCCAAATAGATCCTAAAAACTAATGCTGATTGATCCGAACAGCAAAAAATATTCCGCTATGGGACAATGCTAAATAGGGAGACAGAAATGCTATCTCCCTATTGAAAACTATTATTTAAAACAATGCGTTAAAAAATAGTTAGGCATCATTTAAAGCAGCAATTCCAGGTAGAACCTTACCTTCGAGTAACTCAAGGCTGGCACCACCACCGGTGGAAATGTGGCTCATTTGCTCAGCAACACCAACTTTTTCCACGGCAGCTACTGAGTCACCACCACCAATGATGGTAGATGCACCTGTCTTGGTCAGCTCAGCCATAGAGTTTGCGATCGCTTCTGTGCCCTTGGCGAACTGATCAAACTCAAACACTCCCATCGGACCATTCCAGATCACAGTTTTGCAATCTGCCAAAGCCTCCTGAAACACCTTGACAGAATCTGGACCAATATCCAAACCCATCCAGCCATCGGGAATAGCTTCAATACTGACAGTCTGGGAATTAGCATCAGGGGCAAAATTATCTGCGATGACCACATCGGTGGGCAACAGCAATTGTACACCACGCTCTTTGGCCTTAGCTTCTAAAGATTTCGCCAAATCGAGCTTATCGTCTTCCACCAGGGACTTACCCACACTCATACCACGGGCCTTGTAGAAGGTAAAAATCATTCCACCGCCAATTAGCAGTTTATCCACCTTCTCCAGTAGAGTGTCAATCACCCCAATCTTACTGGACACCTTAGAGCCGCCAATAATTGCAGCTAGAGGCTTTTCGGGATTTTCTACAGCGTTTTGTAAATACTGCAGTTCTTTCTCAATCAAGTACCCAGCTACAGAAGGACTCAGGTAATGGGTGACTCCCTCAGTAGAGGCATGAGCCCGGTGGGCTGTTCCAAAGGCATCATTGACATACAAATCAGCAAGGGATGCCAACTGTTTGGTGAATTCTGGGTCATTCTTTTCCTCCCCAGCGTGGAAGCGGAGATTTTCCAGTAAAGCCACCTGACCATTTGCCAAAGCACCAACTTGGGCAGCGACCTCGTCTCCAACACAGTCTTTACACATGGTGACTGGTTGACCCAGCAGTTCCGAAAGACGGTTAGCAACGGGGGTTAGACGCAAGCTTTCCTTGACTTGTCCCTTGGGTCGTCCCAAGTGGCTACACAGGATTACCTTTGCCCCTTTCTTAAGTAAATCTTGAACAGTGGGTAAAGCAGCACGAATGCGAGTATCATCGGTGATGGTGCCATTGTCATCCAGGGGTACATTCAGGTCTGCTCTGACCAATACCGTTTTTCCGGCTAAATCTGATTCACTTAAATTGGCTACACTTTTCTTGGACACAGTATTAATCTCCTAATTGCTATTGCCTGCTAATCCCTGACTATCAGCCGTCTTGCCGGATGATTTGACGTCAGAGAGTCGCTGTACATTAACTGGTAAGTCACCAGCTGAATGACCAGGACAAAAGGTATTCTTTTGTTAAGACCGTTCACATTTTACCGGAGTCCGGATCCTGGAGGAAATCTGTGATATGTTCAATACCGTTGTATTTCCCATTGACTCAAGTCGAGAAAGCCGTGAAGCTGCTGAGGTTGTTGGGAACATAGTGCAAAAGTACGGCAGCAATCTATATCTGCTGTCAGTGGTTGAAAAACCTGACCCTAGCCAGGGTACAGCTGCTGCTTCCGAAGCAATGACATCCCCTGAAGCAGTAACAGAACTGCTTAACGGTGCCAAAGCACTATTTGCTCAGGAAGGAATTGAAGCCAAAACCCTGGAGCGGGAAGGAAAGCCTGCCTTCGTGATCTGCGATGTGGCTGACGAAATTGGGGCAAATTTAATTGTCATGGGCTCTCGGGGGCTAGGCTTGACAGATGAAGGTATAGCTAATAGCGTGGCCGATCGAGTGATTAATTTGTCCCCTTGCCCAGTTTTGATTATTCCCTAATTTGTGATTAGTCATTGGTTCAATAAAATTGCTTGGTTACTAATTGTCAATTGCCAATGGTCGATTTTCAATTAACTAATGACCAATGACTAATCAGCAATGACTAATGACTAATGGCTAATAACTCATGACAATCCAGTGGTATCCCGGACACATTGCCAAAGCCGAGCGAGAACTCAAGGAACAGTTGAAGCGAGTCGATGTGGTATTAGAGGTGCGGGATGCTCGGATTCCCCTCTCTACTCATCATCCTCAAACCGAGCAGTGGGTGGGTAATAAAACTCGGGTGTTAGTGATTAACCGGGTGGATATGATTGAGCCAAGGATGCGCCAACTTTGGGAATCGTGGTTTCAACAGCAAGGGGATATCCCCTATTTCACTAATGCTCAACAGGGTAAGGGTATCCGCGCTGTGGCTAAAGCCGCCCAGACAGCTGGGGAGGAAATCAATCAACGTAGGCGCTCACGGGGAATGCGACCTCGTCCTGTCCGAGCTGTGGTAATTGGATTTCCCAATGTCGGTAAATCTGCTTTAATTAATCGACTTTTGGGACGTCGTGTGGTAGAGAGTGCTCGTCGTCCCGGTGTGACACGCCAATTGCGTTGGATACGTATTTCTGACCAACTTGAACTACTTGATGCTCCTGGTGTTATTCCTGCCAAGTTAAACAATCAGCAGCAGGCGCTCAAGTTAGCTATCTGTGATGACATTGGTGAAGCATCTTACGACAACCAACGGGTAGCAACAGCACTAGTTGCATTCCTGAAAGATTTAGATAATATGAAGGAGTACACTCTTTTATTAAAGTCTTCTTTACAAAAGAGGTACCAACTAGACCCAAACCCATTGACCGCTGAAGATTACTTACATGGTCTAGCCGACTATCGCTATCAGGGAAACATCGAACGTACAGCGCGGCAACTATTGGGTGATTTTCGTAAGGGTTTACTCGGAGCAATTGCATTGGAAGTACCACCAGAAGTACTACCCTAAGTAACACCAATGTAATTTCTTAGCATCTACAGCATCTACACAAGTAAAATTACAAGCCCGATTCTACTAGTGAGTACTAGCTAGTGAGCGTCCTACTAGGGAGTATTACTAGGGAGTCTTTCTAGATAGTCTTTCTAGGGGGCCTAAGTTCCCTATGGATATGTTTGTCTATAAAAGGAAAGAATTTAAGTCTTATTGAACCAATATTGTCAATATCTCTTGAAAAAGAAATACCAGAACTTAAGCGAGGAAGCGAATTGAGGAGCTAAACCTAACTTGAGACAGATGACTTGAGCTAATTAGCGTAAACAACTTAAGTAATATTGCCGAGGGAAAAGTTTTTCAATCAGTCCTATAATCAGTATTGAGCACCGAAACAGCTGATGCAGGGCTTACGCAAGAACTCTACAGGTAGTGTTAACAGTTACCCTTTAACCCCTACAGGTAGTGTGTCGATGGCTGAATTGCGTAAGCTCTGTTTACCTGTATTAATAGATACTGCTATAAGCATAAATATTTCTTAACTAAAGTTTGTATTTGTTGACGGTTGACGGTTGTCTTGATTAGACCTATCGCAAAAGTATTGTCTTGATGCCGTGCCGAATTGGGGGAAGCCACGGCAGCGCCTCCCCAAGATCCCAGTGGCTCCCTTTGACAGCGCTACTTTGTCTTGATGCAGTCGCTCATGGGGGAAACCCCCAAGACCGCGCTGCATCGCTGCTGCATCGCTTTTCTGATACTGTTTTTCTTAATTATTGTCTGCTGATCGGAAGTTACCCGATCCGAAGTTGCCAACAACAGCAGCGAGGTCTATTGTGCCATTTGTTCCAAAATTATCCTAAAATCAGCCAAAATACCAGGCAAATTGTCTAGATTCAGCACAGGCACATGAACAAAGATACAAGAAGTATTGAGGTGATGCTCTCCAAGATACTTCAACACTTCGTAATAGAGTCCTTCGCAGACAAATTTACCAGCATCATGGCTAATCTCACATCCACTCAAGGCAGCTACTAGTTTCTCTAAGTTCACTGGGGTTTGAAGGCAGTCATCTTCACGACTAGCACAGGATTCGACGGTTAATTTGTGCCGTTTAGTAGCCATTCCACAACAAATAATCCGATCGGGTTGTATTTGATCAATTGTGGCAATTACCTGAGCACTAGCTTTGGCAATATCAACGGGCAACTGTCTTAGAAAAGTCAGGGAAGCAGAGAAATCAGTGATTTGAGAAATTTTTCCTAATAAATCATCGGAGGAGTTAGATACCTGATCCGGTAGCCAGGTTTGAAAGGATGTCAGGAGGATTTTTTTGTTCATTCAACAGAACCAATTAAAATAAAAATAGCTTGAATATTCCAATGTAAATGTAAGGGAAAGCAGGTTAATGCCAGTAATTGCGGTTGTAGACTACGACATGGGGAACCTGCACTCTGCCTGTAAAGGGTTACAGAAAGCTGGTGCAACTACCTTAGTGACAGATTTAGCAGCAGATATAGCACAGGCGGATGCGGTGGTACTACCGGGAGTGGGGGCGTTTGACCCAGCGATACAACATTTGCGATCGCGTAACCTGGAGCAACCGATTAAACAAGCTATTGCCAGCGGTAAACCCTTTTTAGGTATTTGTCTAGGTTTACACATTCTGTTTGAGGCTAGTGAAGAAGGCACAGAACCTGGATTAGGGATTGTGCCTGGGACAGTGCGGCGCTTTCGTCGAGAACCGAGTATTACGATTCCCCATATGGGTTGGAACCAGCTAGAGTTTACTCAACCGGATTGTCCCCTTTGGCAGCATTTATCGGGCAATCCCCGAGTCTATTTTGTCCATTCTTATTATGTTGACCCAGTTGACCCTGGGATTCGAGCTGCAACTACTACTCATGGGAGTCAAACCGTGACGGCTGCGATCGCTTACAATAACGTCGTAGCAGTACAGTTTCACCCGGAAAAGTCTTCTACTACAGGACTCCTTATTTTGTCTAATTTCGTGGCTGAGGTTAAGAGTTACTGCAATGATCGTACACTTGCTACCAAAGCCTGACAATTATTCTTCATTTAAAATGCTGCTACTACTACTGATTTAATCAGCACGCTCCCCACTGTCCTGTTTTTGGATGAGAATTTACGGCAATCGCCAACTGAAAACTTTGCCAGGACAAATTACCCGCCCGACACCAGCACGGGTGCGGGAGGCAGTATTTAATATTTGGCAAGGCAGTGTAGGGAATTGCCGATGGCTGGATTTATGTGCTGGTAGTGGTTCAATGGGTGCTGAGGCTCTATGTCGGGGAGCTGCTTTGGTGGTAGGGATTGACAAATGGGCAAAAGCTTGCTCAATTATTCGTCAAAACTGGCAACAGATGGCTCAGGCGCAGCAAGAATTTCGGGTGTTGCAGGGGGATGTGGTCAGGCGATTGAAAACCTTGGCTCCTCAGCAGTTTGACCACATTTATTTTGACCCCCCCTACGCTAGTGATTTGTACCAGCCAGTGTTAGATGCGATCGCTCAATACCAGCTCCTCGACAGCGATGGTGAGTTAGCTGTTGAGCATAGCTCTAACTACTGGCAACCACAACCAATCCCCAATTTAGAAATTTGTCGCCAGAAGGTCTATGGCAATACTGCCTTGACCTTCTATTGCCCATTGGTTTAGGTCAGAGGTTTGGTTTAGATCAGGGGTTGATCAGCTCTGGGAAGGAAAAACTAACCCCCAAGTTGGTTACCCCGTTGGTATTGCATATAGGCAGCAAAAAATAACCCCAATAGAGTAACAGGTATTAAGCCAAGGACAATCCCAACAAGCAACGGTTCTACCACACTAAGTCTCCTAATTAAGTTTTTTTACCTGTTTCTCATATTACTAGGTCTGATCAACCTTAGGGTGCTGCTGGTGGTCAAACAGTTATTTATCAAGCATTGTGAGTTCCATGGGTTGACATTGTTCAGTCACACTCAGGAGGCTCTGACCTCATGACCTAAGCCCTGAGTTGACTTGAGTACTTTTTCCTATATCCCAGCTTATATACTAAAATGTATACCTTAGATCTATTCCCTTAGTATCAGGTATATGGAAATTTGGATAGTGTAGCATATAATACAAATACACCACAAGATCTTGATTAATGACTCCATAAATTTTAAGCTATGTTTATAAATAAAAATAATACTTAGTCTAAGTATTCACTTATCATTGCTTAACACAACTTAATCAATGGTTCAGTTTTATCAAGATTACAAGCGCTTTATCGATAGTCAACTTGACAGGAGACCCATTGGAAAACCAGCTGGTCCAACCTAGAGTTCTAGTGCGGCGAGTCACCTTGATAGTACTAGTGGCTTTGCTTGCTATAAGTCTTAGCCTGATCGGAATTCCCATGATGCAGGATTCCGATCCTTATGTACAAAAGGTTTTGTCCCTCAACGGTGATCCAGTCCGAGGTGATGCTATTTTTCAAATCAACTGTGCTGGGTGTCATGGAGCCAACGGGGATGGCAATGTAGGACCAAGTCTACTGAGTATCTCTAAGAGAAAGTCTGACGTCAGCCTGATTCAGCAAGTGATCAGTGGTAGAACACCACCAATGCCTAAGTTTCAACCTCAGACTAGAGATATGGCAGACCTGTTGAGTTACCTGGAACAATTGTAACTAAAGGTTGAAGGTTAAATGTTAAATGTTAAAGGTTAAATAATAAAGGTTAAATAATAAAGGTTAAAGGTTAAAAGTTGAAAGTTGAAAGTTGTTCGCGTAGCGTGGCCTTTTGGCCAAGGTTGAAGGTTTTTCCCCAAGGGCGTCAGGTGTAGGATAGGTTGTTCCCCCAAGGCGATTCGATGTAGGGTAGGTTGAACGCGCACGCGTGGCCTATTGGCCAAGGTTTAAGGTTTTTAGGCTTTGGCGTTTGAGTAGGGTAGGTTGAACGCGCACGGGTGGGCTATTGGCCAAGGTTTAAGGTTGATGAAGAGCGCTGAAGAAAAAATATGCCCGTTAAATGTTGATTGACTTATAGCATTTCTGGCGTTGCTCATTGATTGGTGATTTAGCGTACGGTAATTTGAAATTATACCTGAATTCACCAAGGCCCATCGCTTTTACTATCAATTAAGTTTAACATTTGAAATGTCAATTATAGAAATTTAAATTATATATGATAACTAGTGAAACGATAGCTAGTCAACGGGGTGCAACTTGTTTTCCTTCCTGAATTTGCTCAGTGGGATGCAAGATCACTATTTCTCCTTCTCGAAGTCCTTGTTCAATCACTGCTTCAAGATTACTGCGCTGACTAATTATAATCTGACGTTTCTTCGCTTGGTTGTTTTCCACCACAAAGGTACACCAGGTCTGGAAGTTGATACTCCCTTGATGATCTTAAAATTGGTTAGTTCCCTGTGTTTTCCTTGTTCCAGAGACAGACAAATCATCCCTATTTTGGGCAATGGAGTCAAAGGAGCTATGTTGTTGTGAGTCGCAGCGGAAAATGGCACTTAAGGGAACGACTAGCACATCTGAGCTTTCCCAAACTACAATCCGTGTTTCTACCCGGTAGCCATCACCTAAAGGAATTGGGGAATCTACAAAATTAGCGATCGCATTCACTCGCTGTTCTTCTACCCCAAGAGCTGAAATTTTAGTAAAACCTGAGGGTTCGACGTACTTCACCTGAGCGTTTAGGGTGCGCTCTCCCCCCCAATGTTCAATGAGCATTTTTGCTCCTGGCTTGACTTTGACCGCATCAGTAGAAAGCAAATCAACGACAATCTCTAGGTCGGCAGGATTCCCTAGTTCCAACAGGGGGGTTCCGGCTTGTACATACCGAGCACTTTCCTCATTGACTCGTAGGACATAACCATCAATTGGGGAGTAGATTTCAGCACGGGCTACTACTAATGTGATCGCTATCACCTGAGCTCGCAATTGCCATAGGTCACGTAAGAGTTTACGGTCTAGGGAATTCATGGAAGTCTAAGACCAACCGAAAATATCAGGAACAGGCAAGATGCCCATTCCACAGGTGCGAGCCCGTTGGTGCGAATTTAATTCTTAATAGGTCAATGGCACCTAAAAACTCTTAAAATCATTCCATTATTAAGGAACGCTCCATTTTTTATAACTGCTGTTCTTCTTTATAAAACAAAGCTTCACACACTAATGTCAAGGCGAACAGACAGCAAACGAACAAAGTTGTTAATAATATTGCCATCATAGCTGACACCTCCTTGGGAAGTCTCTTACTTTCTGACTCCCTCTAGTTCTTTTATAGCTCCGGTTTTCTATCGAGCTAGGTAATTTGATTCAATTCTTAACATACTCAATCGTTGACTTACCACTCTAAATCTTCAGGAGCAATCTTAGTCTGATTACTATGTACACTAATAATCTCACCACTACCCATGGTAATCACCCGATCTGCCATAGCCGCAATTCCAGCATTGTGAGTAATTACAGCAGTAGTTCCAATTCCTGATTGACTCGCTCCAATACATTCAATACTAGCTTACCGGTCTGAAAGTCTAATGCTCCGGTTGGTTCATCACATAGGAGCACTTGAGGACGTTTGGCAATAGCACGAGCGATCGCAACCCGTTGTGGTTCACCCCCAGATAATTGAGCTGGAAAATGGTTAAGGCGATGGGTTAGTCCTACTAGTCCCAAAGCTTCCCGAGGACGCATCGGACGAGGAGCAATTTCGGTCACCAAAGCAACATTTTCCTGAGCCGTCAAGCTAGGAATCAAATTATAGAATTGGAACACAAAACCGACGCACTCCCGACGGAAGCGGGTAAGAGCACGATCATCACCACTTGATAGATCACGATTATAGAATTTGACTTGTCCGAAGGAGGGAACATCAAGTCCTCCGAGAATATTCAGCAGAGTGGACTTGCCACTTCCAGACGGACCAAGCAATACTACAAATTATCCTGCATAGAGGTCAATAGTAACTGATTTTAGTGCCTGAACATTCACCTCCCCCATCTGATAGGTTTTAGTCACGTCACGCACTTGGAAAATAGGTTCATTGTTCATATAGCGGTTGGCGACTTTATTCAGTACATCTTGCTAGGTTTTTAGGGAACAGGGAACAGGGAAGACGGAACAGGGAACAGGGAACAGGGAACAGGGAACAGGGAACAGGGAACAGGGAACAGAGTATTTAGCATTCAACCTAAGTTATTTATTATTGCAAATTTTTAAAAACAATTATTTTTTTGTACCATTTTCATAATTAAAATATCTGGTGCTATAAGTTATGATTAATTATTTCAATAGTAATTACTAGATATTAATCCTAAATAAATTGTAATAATTATTGTCTCCGATTCCCGATTCCCGATTCCCGATTCCCGATTCCCGATTCCCGATTCCCGATTCCCGATTCCCGATTCCCGATTCCCGATTCCCGATTCCCGATTCCCGATTCCCGATTCCCGATTCCCGATTCC
>NZ_JAAHIG010000274.1:0-12079 GCF_010692305.1 Moorena sp. SIO4G3
ATCGGGAATCGGGAATCGGGAATCGGGAATCGGGAATCGGGAATCGGGAATCGGGAATCGGGAATCGGGAATCGGGAATCGGGAATCGGGAATCGGGAATCGGGAATCGGGAATCGGGAATCGGGAACAGGGAATAGGGAATAGGGAACAGGGAACAGGGAACAGGGAACAGGGAACAGGGAACAGGGAACAGATAAGAGGGTTAAGTTAACAAAAAAAACCTTTTATTTCCATCAGTATTAAGAGGTAGAATATACTATATATTAAATCCACGTTAATAAGCAAAATATCACCAGCTATACTCTATAAATTACATACTTTTATTTCAAGTAAAAAATAGATATAATTAGCTATTTTATAATGATACCTATTCCCTATTACTTATTCCCTATTCCCTATTACCTATTCCCTATTACCTATTCCCTATTCCCTATTACCTATTCCCTATTACCTGTTACCTGTTTCCTGTTCCATAAAATCCAGAAATTGTGTACCTCATAGCTATGATAATTGCTATACTCTAACTGTTACTATTAAGTACAGTTTTGTACTCAACCAAATTACTACGCTGTCCTAGCAATCGATTTAGGTGAAATTGAATCTGACCTTGGACTTGAGGAAACTTGCCGATCATGCAAGAGAGACTATAAAGTAAAGCATCTGTTGAGCTCAAACTTGTCTGGGACTTATGACGATAGATCCGATAAGTCATCAGAGGATAACCAAGCAACAGCAATAAGCTCAAGCCATGGGTGAGCCATGCGATCGCAAATACTAACAGGGGTAAGAGTAACCCCCAGAACCAAATGCTCCGGCTTTCTTTGACCCAATGGCGTTCTGGAGTGTGACCGTGTAACCAGGCTCCCTCAGCGTAAGCATGACCTGCTCTCAAGAACCGCTTCCAGCACTGACTAAAACGAGTCATTTGGGCATCATGCCAAGTCATTTCAGCATCTAGGCGCAAAATCTTCCAACCCCTCTGGCGCAGCCGCAAGCACAGTTCCGGTTCTTCACCAGCAATTAGGTTAGGATTAAACCCTCCGACTTGTTCAAAAGCTTCTGTGCGCATCATTGCATCACCACCACAAGCGGAAGCTTCACCCACTGGTGTATCCCACTCCATGTCGCACAATCGGTTATATATAGATTTTTCAGGGAAACGCTCTCGTCGGCGACCACAGACTACAGCGACATTAGGGTTGGCTTCCAGTTCCCCTTGAGCATAGTCGAGCCATCCCCCTACTACCTCACAATCCCCATCCACGAATTGGACAAACTTAAGATTTGGCTCTAAATGTTTGAGATAGATATATCCCGCATTCCTAGCACGAGCTGCAGTAAACGGTTTAGATAGGTCGAGTCCAATCACCTCTACCCCTAAAGAATGAGCGATTTCCACACTGTTATCTGTGGAGCCAGAATCGACATAAACCACACGAGCGGCGTTCTTAATTACAGACAGTAGACACTGGCGTAGGCGTTCACCTTCATTGCGTCCAATCACAACTAATCCAATTTGCTTCACACCTTGGGGTTTGTATTCTACAGCTGAGAGAGTGTTCATCGTTTAACTGCTTTGAGAATTTAGCTCTTTTCTTGGACGAGGCAAGGAATTGAAACGCAGAGGTAGCACTGAAACGCTGTTTCCCTGTAAGCATATGCGCTACGCGCACGCGTGCGCGTTCAACGGTCAGCGGTCAGCCGTCAGCTTATTTTATTCAAAAACACCGATTGCGCTACGCGCACGCTGCGCGAACAGTAGTGTGGCCATAAGTTTTTAGCTGATAGCTGATACGCGACACGCTGATAGCTGAATGCTTATGTTTCCCTAACGCTATCGTTGTTGGTGAAAGATTTTAGCCAGATTAAACTGTAGCAGATTCACCCTTGTACAGCTTTCTAGGGAAGTTTACAGAATCAGGAATTTTGATCGATAAAGTCTATGAGAGCATCATACTTGGGTGAACTCTTTTGGTATACATGTTCTAAAGCACCCCAGCTCCCCCATTTAGTCGGCTTCTTGATATCAGAAAAGTGCATAAATAAGCCACCGTTCTGATTCTTCCATTCATTCAGGAGTTGTGTATAAATTTTGTACATTTCTGGATGTCTATTAAGCTCAATGAAAAACTCAGTTAGTTTTTGATTATCGGACTTGACAAGATGTTGACCACCTTCGTAAACCACTAACTGTAGTTTTCTCTTAGCTGCTACTTGTTGATGATAGTTAAAAATTTCATCAATATCACTTAAACTCTCATAGTCTTCTTCTGTGGGAAGTAAACCCCCGGATTTGATCTGCTTAAACGCTTTTGACACTCCGCCATCGGGTTCATTCAACCAAGATTCTATGGTGCTTTCGTTTTCTTCCGCGTTTAAGCTGCCATTAAAATATCCCGCGATCGCAAAAGCATCAATACTATGTTGATAACAAGGAGTATTACCCTCTGCTACCCACAGAGGACAATCCAAAGCAGCATTTTCCAAACCAAGCCATACGGTATGGGTAGCCATAACAGACACAACGTTATTGCTGTCACTACCAAATACCTTTTTCCAAATATCAGACATTTGAGCAGTACGCATGCCATACCATTGCATGTATGCATCTCCTTTATCCTTGCCCCACCTAGCTTGACCTTGAGCTAAGGCATAGTTAGCTTGTTGGAATTGCCAATTCCACACTTCATTAGACAGTTCCACATAAACCCTTAGATTTTGATCTAAGGTATCTTTAACTATTTGGGCAAAATTAGTTATATACTCATCTGTAGCTTGATGGGGCATATTAAACCATGGATCAGCACCAATTCGATTGGCCAGTTTAACCATGATTTCTACAGGTACACCTTTACCGTAAGCGTAGGAGGCATCATCTACTTTTGGTCTATTTGACCATTCCCCTTGCTTAGAATGATTGGTTTCCATCCAGTCCATAAAACGGATGGCTTTAAATTTTTTAATTTTATTGATGAATTCAGGATTAAATAGTTCAGACTCGTAAGTATCTTCATACTTAGCTTGAACAACACGAATGTTGCGAATATAATTACCCGTTTGATTAGGATCCGTAGAGGTAATTATTAAATAGATACTAGCCCCGGATGGTGTTACATTAATTACATCTCTTCCTGGCCTTGACGCTACCTCATCTTTGGTAGCATCAAACTTGTATTCTATAGTGCCTTCTCCATCGTATAAAACCACATACTTTCCAGCTGGATAATTTTTCATCCCTGTAAAAAGTAGTGTAGCCACACGAGTATATTCAGGAGGAGCTTCTGGAGCAGGTAAAGACTTAACCCAGCCCTGTTCGTCTAAATCCAGTTTATCGTATTCCTCAGTATCCCACGAACCACTACAGCCTGTTTCTCCAGAAACACATTGAGTAATCCATGGTCTCGAGGATTTGAAGGCATCTAAGAAAGGAAGTTCAGTTGACCAATCAGCAATTCCATTAAGGTTAGTTCCTAAGTTACTAGTTTTAACCGGATAGTTTGGCAAGGTTGAATCACTTAAATAAATATTAATATTTTTATAAAAATTTTCAGAATATGTTGGATTAAACGCAATAAATAAACTGAGGCAAAAACTAACCAAAAATAATATAAACTTTAAGTTTTTTTTGGAACCTATACTGTACACAAATTTTAACTATCAGGGCTATAAAAAAACTGACTTGATAATGGGATGTTTATTGGTAAGCTGACTGCACCTCAAGTAGCGTGCGTGGCACAGGCTAGAAGCCTGTGATAAGTGCGCATTAGCTTACGGCTTACATGGCTGGTAATTATCAACACTAATATATACTGGAAAAAATCCAGTTATCCGGATTGTTTATAAAAAATTTTTTCTCAAAAGTTTATCATATATAACTTTCAGTTAATCTTGTTCATAAATTTATATAACCATCAGGATTTTGGTCAATCCATAGGTAAAAATAAAAGTAGGGGTATAACGGTAAACCTTAGCTGTTGTATAAGATAGACCAAATCGAGTTTAATGCCACTCTAAGACTTGCCAAGATTCACAAATGCCCCTGGTTAAGTTGCAGGTTGTATCTCCAGTATTAACATTTAGTTTCAGAGAAATGAAAAAGCCTGTTATTGCCATTGGACTAGATGCAGCTGAGCCGTCTGTGATTGAGAAATGGATGTCTCAGGGACATCTCCAGACTATGCGTCGTCTGCGGGACCAGGGAACCTATGGACGCCTGAAAAACTTTGAAGCGTTTAGTGCAGAAACGCCTTGGACAACATTTTTGACTGGCTGCTCACCTGAAAAAACTGGGTTCTGGTCTTTCTTAGGATTTCGAGAAGGTACCTATGATTTCTACACCAAGGCAGCTTATGACTATAATGAGTATTCTCCATTTTATGCCCTGGGTGAAGATTATCGAGTGGCCGTCTTTGACATGCCTCAAGCTCGGCTCTCTGACAAGGTAAATGGTCTCCAAGTTTTAGCTTGGGGAGCCCATTCTCCTCAAGTAGATAGCGGGTCTTTACCAACTTCACTGTTCCAAGAACTGGTTGACAAACATGGAGAACACCCAGGGCTCCATAACGACTATTCAGTGTGTCTCGATTTAAAGGCAACACTCCGACTTCAGAAAATTCTCGAGACAGGGATTGCCCGTCGCGCTACTATTTGTCAAGATCTCTTGCAACAAGAGTCTTGGGACTTGTTTTTAACAGTGTTTGGCGAAGCCCATGCACTGGGTCACAATTTCTGGCAGTTGAGTCAACCGGAGCATCCTCTCTATGAGGATTTGAGTCCCCGTGTTTCAGGTGATCCCATGCTCGAAGGCTTTCAAGCCATTGATCGGGCAATCGGCAAGATTTTAGCCAAAGCACCAAAGGATGCTCATGTCGTCATTTTCTCTGCTCATGGCATGGGTCCTAACACCATGGATGTGCCCAGCACCACCTTCCTGGCTGAGTTTTTATATCGCCATAGTTTTCCTGGCAAATTTGCCCTGGCTAATGGGGGTGAGTTGGGAACACCCCTGGAACCAATCATGAGCAAAATGAAATGGAACTATTGGGAGCGACATCTGTGGGGTACTAAGTATGACCCTAATCCAATTAGACGGTTTTTGAGACGAGAAACTCCCACCAAGCTTTTCGAACTAATCGAGCCATGGTTAGATTCTTCTAAAGAAACAGATCTGATCTCCCCATTCAGGCTCACTAAGGAAACCGATGTAGTACCTTATCAACCAGCTTCTTGGTATATGCCGCTCTGGCCCAAGATGAAAGCCTTTGCCCTACCAAGCTTTGCAGAAGGATATATCCGCATCAATCTTCAGGGACGAGAACCACAAGGATTGGTACCCCCATCGGAGTATGATGCCTTGTGTGATGAACTGATCCAAAAGCTTTACGCTCTTAAAGATGCCCGGAAAGGTGTACCGATGATCAAGGACATCATCAAGACACGGAAGTCGGCCAGTGATCGAAATCCTAAGCTGTCTGATCCTGACTTAGTAATTGTCTGGCAAGATGAGTATGCCACAGATGTGGTTGAAAGTCCTGATGTCGGACGTATTGGTCCTGTACCCCATTATCGTGCTGGCAGCCATCGCTCTGAGGGATTTATCATCGCTAATGGTCCAGGTATTGCGTCCGGTGTTAATTTGGGAAGGGGTCATGCTCTTGATCTTGCCCCCACAATTTTGCAATTGATGGGTGCACCAATTCCTGAATACTTTGACGGTAACCCACTACCATTGCTAGCAAAAGAGCTTGTAAACGGTTGATATGCTTACCGGTGGATCTCATATTTGACAATGTTGCTAGTGGTGCTTCAGGGCAGCGTTCATGTTTCGCTCAAGGGCCAGGGTTAGGTTGCTGCCCGTAACGCACCACTGCTGGGTCAAACAACTTTTAGGAGATGCACCCTATGCCTACCGGCTTAGAGCATGGTCACAAAGCTTGGCCTCATAGTTAAGTCTTTCTAAATTACAAATGAGGCATAAGAAAAAGAGGGGATGAGTAGATTTTTCCCCTCTTTCCCCTCTTCACCTTCTTCCAAATCTCACAACTCCGACACGGATTGCTATATATAATCCGATTGACCAGGGGTTGATTTCAATTCAACATGCTGATCATCACACCATGTATAGCTTCTGCCCATTTATCCCAATTGAGATACTGATCGTATTGTTCTCGAGAAGACTTGACTAACTGTTCATAGACTGTCCGATCACCAAAGTTCTTTGCTATCAAACTAGCATACTGATCACTTGAGGCAGATAACGGTAACATATAACCATTTTTACCGTTTTTAATAATTGTCGAGATTCCTCCGACATCAGTTGTGATTACAGGGAGACCAAATGCATTAGCCTCACAAATCACAATTGGTGAACAATCAGCACGAGTGGGAAATATAAAAAAATGGGATTGCAAAAATAATTGATTAAGTTCCTCTCGTTCCTCAGGAATATTTTTATTCAAAAAAGGAATGACCTTTAGCCGCTCATGCTTAATTTCCTCCGGTGGTATACAACCAACCATAACTAGCTCAGCGTCAATTCCCATGCTGAGCAGAGACTGGAGAGTGTTAAAGGCAATATTTCCACCTTTTCTCTGCCAATCTTTACCAATAAACAATAAACGACAACGGGAAGCCTTAGATTTATAAAAGAGTTGATCTATTGAGGGGATATTATCTAAATTAGCTCCAAAGGGAATCACTTTAATTTTTTCTGGCTCTGCCTGATAGTCATTAATGGCAGATTTGGCAGCCCATTCTGAAGAATAAACTACTTTAGTTGATTTTGATAGTGCAGAAGTTTCATGTTTTTCAGCTAGGTAAAATTCTTCTAAGGTTTCGTAACTTTTATAGTACTCATTGTTGATCAATTTCGGAGTAGCATCGGATAAAAAAAGAATAGGAATCTTAGTTTCAAGAAAACTTAATTCTCCTGAAGCAACCGGGCAAAACAGTAGATCACATGGAGTTTCGGTTAACTGTTTTTGAACTGTAACTATGAAGCGTTTGAGCTCTTGATTGTGAGCGTGAGACTTTCCTAAAAATAAATTCCTTAATTTTATACGCTTTACTAGCTTATTCCAATAGGATTTATTATTCGATATTTCTTTCGGATTGCCGAGATTAATCAACTCAAGGTCTCTTGATGCCAGAGACTTATGCATATAATAAAGTATGCCAGAAAAAGTATTTTTGTCTAAATAGTTCTGAAAAGAGAAAAACCCAACTCTCAACTGCTGATTCATCGGTGTTACAAAGGTTGAATCTTGCCATCAAATGTACCGCTTCAATTATAGCTCACGATTAAGTGATGATTGGATGTTGAACCATGACTATTATTAAAATAAATGATAATTTATTAATTTTCCAAGATTTTGCTGGTTAATGTCATGGTTTTTAGATATAAAAACTAAACCATTTGGCCTAGTTAGCTTTAGGGTAATACGGCATTATGATTTTCTTTAAAGGTTTTAGGGGTTTAACCATACGCCTCAACTTATGATCAACATAGATCATATAACAGTCAAGAGGCTCGGCTCCAAAACTTTTCTTAAATGCTATAACTCCTGGCAATCCACCACTAGGATTAAAATCAAACCAAGAATATCCTTGTTCACAAGAATCTTTGACAATTTCATGCATAACTAAGTTAACTGGTCTTAGATTCAAGTATTTTTCTAAGGATGAGCCATGCCAATACACCACATGTTTTTTGGCGTAGAAGCATAGTGCTCCGCTGATAATTTGGTCTTGATAGTGGGCTACCCAAAGCTTAACGTTAGGTGAATTACGTTGAAAAATTGTTTTAAAAAGTTCCCAACTATAGCTACCAAGACTATTATCTCCCCATCGTCGTAATGAATCTTGATAAACTTGATAATATTCCCACCATTGATCTAGGGTAGATGCTGTAGTTACTGAAACTCCTTCCTTGATTGCTTTTCGGACTTTTCGAGCCATAGAATTACCGCCCTTTTTCCAAGTTTTGGAAATTGTCTCAAAACCCACGTCTAAGTTAATGGCGTGAGTTGTATCCTCCTCTTGTTCACTGACACAACTTAGGGCTACAGCTTGACTAGCTAGTTCATTGTAAGGATTTACTCGCCAACTTAATTTACCCCAAAAATTTTTATCTAAAAATTTAACAAGTAAAATGGCATGGTCAATGGTAAGTTCGTCTGCAGAAATCCATCCTCCAAAGGTTCCGTCTGGTGAGGATGAGTATTTCTTGATAAATTTCTGATTTCCAAGTTTATATGAAAGGGGAATTAAAGCTTTTTTTTGATCTGAGAATAGGATGATTAGAGGATTTGGGCGAATTTCTCCTTGAGTATAGGTATTCCAGATTTCCGCCCATTCTCTTGAATGAAAATAAGTTGAATAATTGCATTGTTGCCAAATTTCATCCCATTCTTCAGAATTAGCGATATAGCTTTTAGTAATTGATAGGCTCATTGACTACTCCTATAATTATTTTTTGTGATACTAAGTATTATAAATTACCTAGTTAATTGCTTGATGAATCTTGACCAAAGGTAAGACAAAGTAAGCGTTCGCGAACGCTTGAGTATTGGATTTATAGATTTAGATAGCTGGGCTGATTTTGGCCTAGGCGTTGCTTAATAATGGAATGATTTTAAGAGTGTTTAGGTGCGCGCCTCCAAGGCCGCGAGGGATTGCTCGCGGCCTTGGGTCGCACCTGTGGAATAGGCATCTTGCCGTGGAATAGGCATCTTGGGTGGAACTGGCATCTTGCCAGTTTCATGCTTATTTATAGCAGTCGAAGTAAAGCTTAAGACATCTTCTGCTCCCTGCTCCCTGCTCCCTGCTCCCTTTCAACCAAAAGACTATGTCCTAAACTATACTTCCCTTGCTATACTGGCATCTTGCCAGTTTCATGCTTATTTTCGGGCGGGCAGGATGCCCACTCTACTGCTATTCATTATTTGACTGACGCAACGCCTTTGCCTATCTATTTATTTCAGGACTTAGGCAGGAAGTATACTTGTAGGGTCTCACTCTGGACCCTACTATTGATAGTGTTTGTTACCCAGTTTTACCTCAGTTATGTATGTCTTAGAGTTCTGCTAGAGTTCAGAAAAATTTCTTGATTGATGCCACAACCCTTGCTTGGTCAGCCTCAGTCATATCGTTGTAAAAGGGCAGACGAAGTAAGCGATCGCTTACATCCTCAGTCACCAAGCAGTCTCCTTCTTTGCCCCCAAACTCTCGTCCCATATCAGACAAGTGCAATGGCAGATAGTGAAAAACACTGTAGATGCCTTGAGCTTTCAAGTGAGCAATCAAGGCTTGGCGCTTCTCTAGGGACGGTAAGAGTATGTAGAACATATGGTATGCCTGGTCACAGTACTCTGGCACAATTGGTAAGCGGATACCGTACTCCGGTGCCCAATCCTTGAGATTTTCGTAGTAGTACTCCCAAACTTGCTGTCGCTTGCTCTGAATCTGTTGGCGACTTTTTAGTTGAGCATACAAGAAAGCTGCGAGTATGCCTGAGGGGAGATAACTTGAACCAATATCTACCCAGGTGTACTTATCAATTTGACCGCGATAGAAGCGAGTGCGATTAGTGCCTTTCTCGCGGATAATCTCAGCACGTTCGATATACTGCGGGTCATTGATCAGCAGTGCGCCACCTTCTCCACAAGTAAAGTTTTTAGTCTCGTGAAAACTCTGGGTAGCTAAACAACCAAATGTACCTAGATACTTGCCTTTGTACTTAGCAAATAGCCCATGAGCATTGTCCTCAACAACTGGTATACCATAGCGCCCAGCAATGTCCAAAATAGTATCCATCTCGCACGCGACACCGGCGTAATGTACAGGGACAATGGCTTTGGTGCGGGGGGTAATCAGTGATTCTAATTTCTCTTCGTTTAAATTGAGGGTATCCGGGCGGATGTCGATAAAAACAGGTTGAGCACCTCGTAAGACGAAGGCATTAATGGTAGAGACAAAGGTGAAGGAGGGAACAATGACTTCATCCCCTGGTTGGATATTTAATAGTACTGCCGCCATTTCCAGAGCATGGGTGCAGGAAGTGGTTAGCAGAACCTTCGGCACTGACAATATTTCTTCGAGTAGAGCATGACATTGTTTGGTAATAGCACCATCACCGGAAAGATCCATGTTCTTGATGGTCTGTTGGATATAGTCAAATTCCGTTCCAACAGTAACAGGGCGGTTAAACGGTATTTTTGACAAAGTAACTTCCATTGTTAGTTAGTAATGATTAGTTTCTACTTGGTATTAATCCGAACAATTTTTAAAATGCACCTTAAATCCTATAGATTAGGAATTCTTTATCTGGCTTATTATTTTTAGTAATCATAATTATTATGAAAAATTATTAGGGAGATGTTGAGTTGTAGCGCCCTGAACTTAAGCGATGATCAATTAACCACTGTTCATTTTCTGGTGAGTCATGTAGCCATCGCTGAATTAGGTCAGCAAATTTTACTGGAAGCTGCAAACTCTTCCAGGTTTCGTAAGAGGCTATAGACAGATTATGGTAAAGATCTGAATCTGAAAGCAGCTTTTGAATAGATTCTGCTAAAGCAACAGAGTTGCCAGCTTCGAAAATTTTCGCACTGATGCCATCTTTTAGTTTATTGATAAACATCGGGTGATCTGAAGCAATGATTGGAGTTCGAGCGCAAAGGGCATGAGTAATTGCCAGTGGGAAACCCTCTGGAAATTCGTGGCGACTAGGAACTAATACCAGATCAGATTCTCTCATCAGAGGAACTACGGTCTTATTTGGTACTATTCCGAGAAACTCTACACAGTCTTCAATTTGTAGCTGCTTAGCTTTATTGACAAAGAAACCTGTTTTATCGTTACCAGCTATCTTCAATTTGATTGGAAACTTATTAGCTTTTAATTTAGCGATAGATTCTAATATATCGCCAACCCCTTTAGCTTCAATCATTGACCCAATGTAAAACAGTTGCCAGGGCTTAGCCTGTGCTGGTAGAGTTTTTGGTGACAAGGATTCTGGGGTTTCAGTAACAATAAAAGTCCAAGGAATTATCTTGTCAGATTGGACTCCTATCTCCTGGAGTACTCGGGAGGAATCAATCCCATAACTACCAATCCATTGGATTCGATCATTATTTAATAATTGGCTTAGTAAATAATTACGAAACTTGTTACGCACCTTTCTGGTGGGAATAGATTCAGCAAATAGGGCTAGGGTTGGAACAGTATTGTTAATTGCCCAACGAAAAACGTCCCGAATGGGTGTGCGAAGAACTAAATGAGTGGGATGGTAATCTTCAATCAATTGGATTAACTTTTTAACGTTAATCTTTCCATCAAACCCTGCACCAATGGCACGAACTCCTTTT
The DNA here is from genome assembly GCF_010692305.1 of Moorena sp. SIO4G3. Classification (NCBI taxonomy): domain Bacteria; kingdom Bacillati; phylum Cyanobacteriota; class Cyanophyceae; order Coleofasciculales; family Coleofasciculaceae; genus Moorena; species Moorena sp. SIO4G3. Next base: position 11,367 of record NZ_JAAHIG010000274.1, read on the forward strand.
TCCAGTAGCTGATTGTAGGGTTTTTCGGTCATACAACAGAGAGTTGCAACTTCCCCAATTTGTTTGCCAATTTCAGCTACCGCATCTACAGAATATTTCTGAGCATAGTATGTTTCAGGTCCACCGTTAGCTAAGCGTTCAAAGGCTTCACGGTAATCTCCAGCATACTGAATTATCAATAAGCGCATGAAATTAATTACGTTATTTTAACTCAACTTTTTTTAATAAAAAAATATTTATTATATAGCGTTTCTACTGGCTATGAGGTACACATTATTTTTTTTATATTGCCTATTGCTAGCATGCCTATGGCCTATTAACTGCTCCCTGCTCCCTAAAACCCAGAGATTTGTACCTGATGAGTATGATAATTGCTATAGTATTAATATATACTATTCCATTTGATTAATTTTCAGGATAGTAATTTTTAGGATAAAGTTGGTGTTAGTTTTTTTTAAATTAGCAGACACTCCCATTCATTTATTATCGAAATACTTAAAGATTAAGTAACTAATATCAATACTAGGTAATGCTAAATTTGACTATCCATTTAATTAAAAAAATAGATAAAAAAAAAGCTATAGAGCATCAGGTGTAAACTAATAGGCATTTATAGCAGTCGAAGTAAAGCCTAAGACATATTTCTGCTCCCTGCTCCCTTTAAACCAAAATACTATGTCCTAAACTATACTTCGGTTGCTATAAATTTTAAT
>NZ_JAAHIG010000275.1:0-12006 GCF_010692305.1 Moorena sp. SIO4G3
TTAAAAGATCTAAATCTCAACATCAATAAGTCTGAATTCATCAGTCTGGTTGGACCATCGGGATGTGGTAAGAGTACCCTGCTACGCATCATTGCTGGACTAAGCACTATGAGTTCGGGAAACATAGAATGGAGCGATCGCGCCCACCAAAAGGAGATAGCTTTTGTCTTCCAAGAAGCAGCACTAATGCCTTGGGCAACGGTAATGGGAAATGTGCGATTGCCTCTTAAATTGGCTAGGGTCTCTAAAAAAGTTGCTGATCATGCTATTAAAGAAGCGCTCCAATTAGTTGGACTGGAAAGTTTTGCCCAATCCTATCCCCGTCAACTATCCGGTGGCATGAAAATGCGAGTCTCTATTGCCAGAGCTCTTGTTACTTCTCCCAAGGTATTGCTGATGGATGAGCCGTTTGGAGCTTTGGATGATATCACTCGTACTAAGCTTAACCTGGAGTTACTTGATTTGTGGAGTAAAAAACACTGGACTGTGGTTTTTGTGACTCACAATATTTATGAAGCCGTATATCTATCCAATCGGGTGGTAGTAATGGCAGCTCGTCCAGGTCGAGTAGTGGCGGATATAACTATTGATGAACCATCACCACGTAACGAACAGTTTCGTACATCCTTAGTTTATACCAAATATTGTCAGAAGGTGGCTGAGCAGTTGTCAAAAGGGATGAATTATGAGTGATAATTTATAAATTATTAGATTATTATTTAGACATAACTGATAAATTATGATTATCAAAAATATGACTATAAATTTTAAAGCTATAATTTTACAGCTATATTAAACGGTATCTAATAATTTTATGAAAAAAAATAAAGCCTTGGTTCTGGGAAAGCTAAAACTGAACCATTTGCTGTCTATCGATATTATAGCCCCTGTGGCAGTGGGAATCCTGGTGTTTCTGGTGTGGGATATATCTGTTCGAGTGACTAGTACGCCCTCCTACATATTACCAGGTCCTTTGCTAATTATCAAGGTATTAATTAGGGACTGGAACAGTTTATTTCAGCCATTGCTGATCACCATAAAAATCACTGTAGCGGCCTTTATAACAGCAGCAGTTTCAGGCTTGCTAATTGCCATGTTAATGGCTCAGAGTAAGTGGATTGAAAAAAGCTTATATCCCTATGCAGTAGTTCTGCAAACAATGCCTATTGCTGCGATCGCGCCTTTAATTATTATTTGGCTGAGGAACAATACCTTCGCTGCTTTGGTAATTTGTGCTTGGATTGTAGCATTCTTCCCGATTATTTCTAATACGACGTTTGGTTTAAATAGTATCGATTCCAACTTAAGTGACCTGTTCCGGCTTTACAAAGCATCTCGCTGGCAGACAATGCTGTATCTGCGATTACCAAGTGCTTTACCCTATTTTTTAGCTGCATTACGTATTAGTGGTGGATTAGCCTTAATCGGAGCAGTAGTAGCTGAGTTTGTTGCCGGTACAGGCGGTGCTAATTCAGGAATTGCTTATCAAATGCTAATTGCTGGCTACAATCTCGAAATTCCCCGGATGTTTGCTGCTTTGTTTATGATTAGTAGTCTAGGTATTTTGATTTTTGTACTCTTGACCACCTTATCCAACTTGGTTCTGGGGCAATGGCATGAAAGTTCTCTCAGAAGAGATAATTGATCTGATAATTAAGATAATTGATCTGATAATTAATAGTGATAATTAATAAGGAACCAGCTATAAACCTTAATCTTTTCAGCGATTCGATTTCGATAGAGTCAGAGAACTATGCCTGATAAAAATAAACCCCTAGTCAGCATTATCATTCCAGCATACCAAGCCGAAAATACAATCGCGCAAGCTATCAAAAGCCTTATAGGACAGACCTATTCAAACTGGGAGGTGGCGATCGGTTCGGACGATGGAGTAGACTACTTATCCTTGCTATCTCGCCAAGGTATTAACGATCCGCGATTGAAACAAGCATTTACAGGAGGGTGTGGCAGTGGAGAAGGTCCCGCCCGCAACACAGCGGTAGCAATTTCTACTGGGGAGGTGATTGCCAACCTAGATGCTGATGATGCCTATGAACCAAACCGTCTAGCAGAAATGGTTCCTCTGGCCATGACCTATGGTGCTGCAATCGACAACACTGGCGTGTACAACACTGACCTAATTATTTACAAGTGTCCATTCCGCGATCGCACCACGGTTACCTTTGCTACGGCGGACGACATCCTCAAACCTCGTGTGCCTTTTTTCCCAGTTTTCCGCCGGAAATTTTTGGGTCGAGGTTGGACTAAAGTTCCCTTTGCTGCCGACGTTATGTTCAATCTTGAGCTGTTAAGCCGAGTTGGAAAGATAGCAATCCATCCTCAGCCCCTTTACCAATACTACAAGCGTCAGAATTCTATCACGCAATCAGCGACAGCTTTTGAAACTGCTCAACTAGCCTATCATAAAATTCTGGCACTGCTGGATGCTGGGGAACTTGATCTTACTGAAGATATCCGCAGCGCAGCCACAGAGGAGTTCTCCCAAAATCTACGCCTCAATCGCGTGTTCCGTCAGTATATGCAGTCGGGACGCTGCCAAAATCTTGAGGAATTTCTCGATATGACCGAGAACGGACATGCTGACTGGCTCAAGTCTGAATTGGAAATGGAACAATTGTAATTTCTCAATTCCTAATTCTCAATGCAATGGGGAAGCTTGACAAACCCAGACGCAATCGCGGGAAATATCCTATCTTTTAATATGATGTTATAGTTAAGATGGTTCAGGAATTTTTCCATAACTTGATTACTAATTGTATCAGTCATTATGGAGAAAACGGAACCATCCCTTTTCCCCATCAAGTTCAGGTGCCATCCCCTTAAACATTTCTGCCACCCCAACTCACTGAGAACGTGGCTATGGTTAAAAATACAGTTAAAAATACAGAGGCGATCGCCCCGCCAGCTATTTAACTAAATAATATATTAACTAAATATATTGACCACCATCCAGCGTAATCGTGCTACCCGTTAGAAAATCTTGTTCGAGTAAAAACAGGGCGCTGTCCGTTACTACTTTGGTATTTCCAGGGATGTTTAATGGAATAAACTTACGGGCATAATTTTCCATAAAAGCTTGAGGGTCTGGGTCACCTGGAGGTTCGAGAATTTGTCCCAGCGCTAAACCATTTACTGTAATGCGGGGGGCTAATTCCAATGCCATAATTTTTGTCATATCCCACAATCCCCGTTTAGTAATTCGATAGGCAAAATGGTTAGTATCTGGCTTGGCAATACCAGCATCGTTAATATTAATAATTTTGCCATTCCTATTTTGGGGAAGTTGCTTGGCAAACTCTTGACTGAGTTGGAAGGGGGCACGAAGGTTAATGGCAAAAATTTTATCCCACAAAGCGACATCAGTCTGGGCAAATAGATCTTCTTCTGGGAAGATAGAAGCGCTATTAATCAGGATGTCGATTTTTCCAAAGGTTTCAACTGCTTGAGGGATAATAGTGTCTGTGGCCACGGGGTCGGCGAGATTAGCGGAGTAGGTAATAGCTCGCACTCCCAAGGACTCTGCTTCGGCTTTGACTTCAGCAGCTGCATCAGCAGAGCGTCCGTAATGAATAAAGACATCGCACCCAGCTTTAGCAAGAGCGATAACAAGAGCACGCCCTACCCGAATGCCACCCCCAGTTATAAGGGCCACTTTTCCCCTTAAGTCCATTGTGTTACTTAGATGATTTCTATTATCAAACCAGAAAACAAGCTTTCTGACCAAAAACAGGAGACCACAAGCCCCAAGTTTCTAATTTACCTTCCGCACTGTGAAGTGCATAAGGTATATCATGAGTAAGTTAACACAAACAAGGAGGTAAAGCAAGCATGTTGGTACTGGCATACAAGGCTGTAGTCAAAAAAACTCAAGCTAAAGCAATAGATGAAGCTATTCGGACATCTCAATTTGTGCGCAATAAAGTACTTAGATACTGGCTCGACCATCCCCGTGTTGCTAAGAAAAAGCAACACCACTTACAATACTCAATTATGTAGTGAATATGGATTTTCCAAATACCTGAAAAGCCATAATACAGCCAAGAAAGATATTAAAGGCTTCCAATGAAAAATTTGCAAAAAGAAGAAGGGGTTATCGGGTACGAAAAAAGCTCGTGAAGTTTATGCTCCCAAGCATGATTGAGTAACAATAAAAAGGAATGAACACACCAAGAGACGCTTCCCGTAACGGCGTTGCCAGAAACGTACTTGAAACTAGAATCCCCAGCCTTCTAGGCATGGGGAGTCTCAAAAACCCCCATACAATAGAACAGGTAATGGGTTAAACCACTTTGGGAAGGGTGAATCTTCTCGTCAATGCAACATAAGTGATAATCAGTCCCATTGAGGCGTGGTCTAAAGCTGCTGTGTCAACCGATGAAGGTCGATGGTCTATAACTCTGGAAAATTGGTAACCACAAAGCTTTCATTGAGCGCGATCGCTCTTGGCAGTAACCTGGGTGACTCTCGTGCCATTCTAGAAGCTGCCCTCAGAAAACTCGACCAAACCCTAGGCGTTACCGTAAAATTCTGTTCTAGTTGGTATAAAACTGCACCAGTTGGACCGCCACAAGCTGATTATATCAATGGTTGTGCCCTTTTGGAAGTGCAACTAAGTCCCCAGAAATTGCTAGAGACTCTGCTAGGAATTGAACAAGAGTTTGGTAGAGTCCGTCAGGAACATTGGGGACCACGAACCCTAGACCTAGATTTACTTTTATTTGATGATTTGATTCTACAGACACCTGAGCTCCAAATCCCTCACCCGCGTATGAGACAGAGAGCTTTTGTGCTAGTTCCCTTGGTAGAAATTGCTCCTGATTGGGTAGAACCAGTCTCGGGACAGAGTATTTTCCAACTCGTTCAAAAGCTAGACTGTTCTGGAGTTAAGTTGTTGTCTGATACTTCGCTAGTAGGTTTTACCAAGTAATTGCTGCTCTGAGAAACCTACTACAAAAATCAGTAAAATCTATCTAGGATTAATTTAAGCAATATTGCCAAATAAAAATTCTATATGTGGCAGACTTAATCAAGTTGCCTTTGCAGATAATCCTCAATCAACACGCGAGTATAGGTATTGAGGGGATACTCCATTGCCTGTTGGGGAGTAACCCATACCCATTCCTCAATTTCTTCGTTGGGCGTTATCGTTTCGCTAGCAGAGAATGCATAGTAGTTGACCATAATGAAATGGGCTTCTCGGAGAAAGTTAGAGTCTAGCACCGCTTCTTGTAACAACCCAAAGCTCACTTGGGTTAACTCTAGACCAACTTCTTCTCGAAACTCCCTTAGAAGTGCCGATTCTAGGGTTTCGCCCCATTCTACTTTACCTCCCGGTACACCCCATAAACCCTTCCACTTAGTAGTTTTTACAATTAACACTCTTCTACTAGGATTCACAACAAGTGCCCCTACAGTAGTCAAGGGAAACTGCTTCTGCACGGATACTGGTTTGATTGTGGTTTTATTTGGTGTGCTTTTATTTGGCATCGCTTTGCTTAGCTGATCCTTCCCCAGTCTTATGTAACACATCGATAGATTTTAAATTAGTTTCCTATTACCAGAAAACCTGGATTGCTTATGGCTAAAATTGTCTCATACTTTTAACTATTCAACGTGATTTCGATAGAACTCAGGTGTCGGTAGATTTAAGGAGCTTCGAGCCAGAAGCCATGAGTCATTATCATTGATAAAATCAATTTTTTCGATAATATAATACAGAATTTAACGTCGTTAAATTCTGTATTATAACCAATAATTATGAATTCTTATCCTGACTCCTGACTACTGTCTCATGGATTGGAGTCAAAACTTCTTAATTTCTGTCATCGAACTCAGGTTAAGATCATATTCATCACACCAATACCGCCAACTAGTAGGGAAATACCAGCAATCGCTGCCAACATCAGCGCTGCCAAAATAAGCGTCAATGCTCCTGTGAGGGTATTGACAATTTCCAAGACATCTTTCTGGCTCTGGACACCAAAATTATCTTCACCATTAATTTTGTGCCTAAGCCGCAATAGATTTTCAATCGCTCACCAACCGATTGTTCTACTTCAGGTCTAGTTCCGAAATAAATTGCCCCTTGGCTACCTCAAAGCTACGAACTGAAAGAAACTCCCGAGTAGTTCCCATAAGCTGGGAATTACTATTTCGGTTACGGTAGGTGATTAACTGCCGATTGTTAATTTCGGGAGTCACTTCAGTAATAGTCCGGACTTGGTTAGCGATCGCTGTAGCATCTCCCCAAACTAACGTCTTAGTTGACACTCCCCGTCTATGGGCGAGCAGGGAGTGTCAACTAAGACATTATTGTGTTGGGAGAGGGGTTGCTATGGGACGTCGCTCAATGACCTGGTCGATTAAACCATAGTCCTTAGCCTCAGTCGCTGACATAAAGAAATCCCGCTCGGTATCCTCCTGAATCTTTTCCAGTGGCTGACCGGTATGTTCTGCTAAATAATTGTTTAGCTGCTGCTTGTGGTACAGGATTTCTTTTGCTTGGATTTCTATATCGCTTGCCTGTCCCTGTGCTCCTCCCAGTGGCTGATGAATCATAATCCGGGAGTGAGGCAAGCTCATGCGTTTACCCTTAGCACCAGCACTGAGTAAGAAAGCCCCCATACTAGCTGCTAGTCCAACACAGATAGTGCATACGTCCGGAGCAACTTGATTCATCGTATCGAAAATGCCCATGCCCGCAGTCACTGAACCGCCAGGAGAGTTGATGTACAGGTAAATATCTTTTTCCTGGTCATCGGCTTCTAGAAAGAGTAATTGGGCAACCACTAAGTTAGCTAAGTCAGAATCAACCTGTTGTCCGAGGAATACAATGCGCTCTCGCAACAAACGAGAGTAAATGTCAAAGGCACGTTCGCCACGACCGGATTGCTCGATAACTGTAGGAATCATAAAAAATAAGCGTGAAATTTGCAAACCCCGTGTATGGGCGACTGGGGAGGAAAAACAAAGGAAAAGGGCGGTTAAAACCGTCTTGGAGCTAATGTGGGGAGAACAGATGCAGTTCATACCCGTTCCTGTTAACAGCCTTCATAGCCTATCGAAGCAGAACCTCATGTTTGCCTCGCGGCTTGTTATCGGTAGGTACTATCCTGTCAGAATGTAGAATGGCACTGTCTTACCCCTTGTAGGACTGTTTAAGGATCTGGTTAATCAGCTTCGGACTGTCATTCCATCCTAAGGTAGGAACTTTCACCCTTGCAGATAACCTAGACTTCCCATAACCTACAGCAGGTCTTAGGCTGGTCAGCTATCTTCCATGACTAGGCTAGGGAGTCCTGTCTAGGCAAGAGTGGGGTACTGACCCAAGGTGGCTGCTAGATTGGTTTTTCTTTACATTGTAGCGACTAGCAAACTGTTGCTTTGGTTCTAATCTCGGCTACCCCTAATCTATTAAATTACACAGAATGATTTAGAATCAACCCTTTGCACTGTGCCAGTCACTGAGGCGGAACATATAACTTGGCACTTATATGGTTGCTTAAATAAACTGGTAGAGTTAATTCCCTTCACGGGTGTATCAATTTTTAGAAAGTTCGTATCTCAGTCAAGTAGCATCGTTTCCGATTGTTTCACCAAGACTAAATATTAGGAATGAGGAGTGTGGCTCGTGTTTAAGAAAGTTTTTCAGGCGCTTACTATCACAATATTGCTTAACTTACTAGTCTATCTTAGTCCACCAGATCCTCAACAGTCTGATGGTTTACCACAGTTACAGGAAACCCCAAAAGTTTTATCAACTTTACTATAGCACCACCAGACATGATTGATTAGTCATTAGTCATTAAACTTTCGAGGTCTTAATTAGTTCCATCTATAGATGGAACTAAGAAACTTGTAGACTAATGACTCAATCATCCAAGGGCAATCGGAGTCATGGATTAAGTTAATCCCCAGGAAAACCCAATCTAAGTGACATACTCCTACACTAACTCTGCTCTTACAGAGCCGCTCCGCGAACGAGTGAGCGTGTAGGCTTCTTGCCAACTCCACCCAACGGTATCGGCTTTCGCCGACGCTGCGCGAACGGATACGTAGGCTTGCTTTATTAACGACACGGTCAGAAGTTACCGCATTCAGAGGGTCGCCTTTATGGTTAGTCGGCTATGCATAAAAGAGGTGCGACCCGTGGCGAATTTAATAATTAGATGCGGAAAGCGCACCTTTGGTTAAAACTTTATGATTAAGGCTCCACTCTTCTAAGGTTTCGTCTCCGGGATGCCCCTCCGCACGCCTTACAATACAATAAGTTCTATTTTTAAGGAACGTAGGTGTCTGACTTGCCCAGAATTTAAGGCCTTTGGCCACGCTTCGCGAACGGCTTTGTTTATCAGTAAATATATTATAGCAATTTTATAATACCCTGTGCAAAAGAAGCCCCACACCTAATGCTATGCATTAGGTGTGGGGCTTCTTTTGCCGGACAGCTAAAAATATGCACGAAACTGTATTTTACTGGTGTTCGGTATCCGTGGCAGATCCATGCGTTTTAGCGGTGCGACCCGTGGCGAATTTAATTCTTAATAGGTCAAGCGCACCGGCGAGGTTTTTCGCGCTTCGTGTACTAGCATGCGCATTACGCTCGTTATTAAATAGGGCAGTACCGACGAATCCTGCCTGTGCGCTTTCTACACACTTAAACATATTATACACTAAAAGTCCCCCGCTTATGGGCGTTAGCGTAGCGTGGCCAAACGCGCCCCGCGTGGCCTTTTGGCCAAGGCCAGGCTTGAAACCCAAAATTTTGGTCAAATTCCACACCCACCCATTGCCGAGCCATGAAATTTAGTCTTTTAATAGAAAACCTGGGTAATACAGCGTCTTTGTGCCATAGCCTGAATAGCGATACAGAGCTTAACCCTGAAATTACCGGAGTTGCTCCCATCGATAAAGCCACCCCAGGCACTCTCAGTTATATTGAGGGACCCAAGTTTGCCCACATGGTAGAAAAAACCCAGGCGAGTGCCTTAATTTTGTCTCTGGATGAAGCATTACAGGCAAAAGCGACAGAAAGAGGTATTGCTTGGGTAGGGACATCTGAACCGAGATTGCTATTTGCTCATGCGATCGCATGTTTCTATCAACCTTTTCAACCAGAACCAGTCATCCACCCCAGTGCAGTGATTGACCCAGATGCTCAGTTAGGAAATGATGTCTATATTGGACCCAACGTCGTAATTTTAGCAGGGGTAAAGATTGGCAATCAGGTTTGTATCCATCCTAATGTAGTAATATATCCTGAAGTAGACATAGGCGATCGCACTGTCTTACATGCCAACTGCACTATTCATGAACGGAGCCACATTGGTAACGATTGTGTAATTCATAGTGGTGCAGTCATTGGTGCTGAAGGGTTTGGCTTTGTGCCAACCCCCCAAGGGTGGTATAAAATGCAACAGTCTGGCTACACGGTCTTAGAAGATGGGGTGGAAGTTGGCTGTAACAGCACTATTGACCGTCCAGCGGTTGGGGAAACCCGCATTGGACGCAACACTAAATTAGATAATTTGGTACATATTGGTCACGGCTCCGAGGTGGGACAAAACTGTGCCTTGGCAGCCCAAGTCGGATTATCTGGAGGAGTCAAAGTGGGTAATCAAGTGCTGCTGGCGGGTCAGGTAGGAATTGCGAATCAAGTGAAAGTTGGGGATGGAGCAATTGTGACCGCTAAATCCGGAATCCACAAAGATGTAGAACCCGGAAGTGTAGTGTCTGGCTATCCTGCTATTTCCAACAAACTCTGGCTAAAAATATCTGCCATCTACAATCGGCTTCCAGAAATGTATAAAATATTGAAGCAACTTCAACGAAACCTCAAATAGAAAAAATAAATAACAAAAGTAAAAAAACTGACTAATCTTTGCTGTGCCTTTTGCTCTGATTTCAGAACAGTAAGTAATTAAGCTTACTTGAACAGACCCCTTTCCAAAATCTTCATATTTGAGATTAGCTTATGGAGAGATAAAAATCTGAATTTGTCAAGGTTATAGTTAATCGTTTCTTCTCGGAAACTTAATGAATAAATATCCAAATATAAATAGTTTGTAAAGATTACCTAGATACATTGACTTTTAATGAAACAACCGTGTAAAAATTTACACAATACGTTGATGATTCATTAGACGATCATCAAACTGATCAGATTAATCAGGGTGTTAATACGGTTGGTGCTCATGTCAAAAGTTAAGATTGCCTCTGATTTTTCTGGAATCATCGTCGTTTCAACTTTTAGCGTTCTAGAAAAATTAATTTTATGTCCACGTCTCAAATGCCAAAACAGTCCACCTTGAGAAAAGAAATTAACTATCTGGTTGATTCGTCTAGTTTTTCTAGTGCTGAGCAACCAGTTAAACTAGTTAATGGTGGCTTTGAAGAAGGACTCAAAGGGTGGCAAAAGCTAGGACCAGGTGGGATCAAAAGAGCTAGTTTTGGCATTACTCCAACAGAGGGAGAAAAGCAACTTTTACTCAGAACTAGCAATACCGAAGTCACCAGAACAGGTCAGCCAAAAGCCCCATCAGCCTCTAAACTGGAAGAGTTTTTATACCTGTCCACAGGAACTCTCGATTGTATTGCCCAGAAAATTTTAGACACCGTTGGCATATTTGGTACTTCTAGCAAGGTAGTCAGAGGTGCTGCTATCCAACAAATTATTACCCCTGGTGTTGGTGATACCTTAAGCTTTGATTGGAATTTTCTCACCAATGAAGACGTGGGAGATCAGGCTATTGTTGCCGACTTCGCTTTCGTTTGCCTTAGTTCTCCCAAGTCCCAAATTGTCTATGAATTAGCTAACCCCATCCTAGGAGTTTTTAGTCAAGCACCGAACAACTTTTACCACCAAACCGGATTTAAAACATTTACTCATACCTTCACTACACCTGGAACCTACAGCCTAGGCTTTGGTGTTGTGAATGAATTGAGTAATCAAACTCAGTCTGGACTAATCATTGACAATGTTCAGCTAACCAGCGCTACTGTTGATGATCCGGCTTCAGTACTCAGTCTGCTTTCAGTAGCCTCCTTTAAGCAAGCTTAAATAGGAGTTAGGCACTCAAGCTATATGTAGAGCTATATCTAGAAATGAGTTGATTTGGTTAAACTCTATCTATAGATATTAGACCAGAGATATTAGACCAGAGATTAGACCTGATCAATGCATAAATCTTGTTAAAGCTTAATCCTTAGTGGGAAATCAACCCACCAAGGAGTAGAAATTAACTCATCCAGGCTAGCCAGTACTTCGGTGCTATGAATTGCTGGTCTTACACCAAGGAATATTTTCCGTAGAATTCCTTCTGGATCAATGATATAGGTATGGCGTAGGGACATAATACCTAACCAAGAACCATAAGCCTTGCTGACAGAGCCATCGGTGTCAGCTAAAAGTGGGAACTGTAAACCCTCTGAGTCACAAAACTCGGCGTGAGAATCGACATCATCCACGCTCACCCCTAGGATCTGCACATTTCTCTTTATGTATTTGGGCAAATCTTGCTGAAATCGCTGAGCTTCCAAGGTGCAACCACTAGTAAAGTCTTTGGGATAGAAATAGAGTACCACCCACTTACCTTTATAATCCGAGAGGGACACCTGACCCTTACCAGTATTGGTTGGTAGGGTGAACTCTGGTGCGGGTTTATTGAGAGGAGGTTGTTTGCCACCGAGAGCATGGGCAGGGTTGGGAAAATTTATCCAAGCTAGCAAAACGATAAAGCTAGCCAACAGACTGCTGAGAAATGCGCGACGAGAGATCATGATGAAAACAGGAAATTATGCTTCACATAAGTTTACATTATTAATCAACTAAGACTTTATAAACAATTCATCTCGGTTGGCTATGCAGATAATTGACATTTAGCCAATAATTTGTTACATTTTTTAATATAAACGGGCTACACAGAGTAAATTAGCGGAGCAAAGAACAATGTCCAATCAAGAGTCTAACGAAGCCAAGTTCGGTTA